>JBDGQV010000061.1:72160-105791 GCA_042218725.1 Halothece sp.
CCCCCTAAATTAACAATGGCTTGCAATTCATTTTTAACAATGGAATTAACCGTTGTTTCTAATTGTTCTGGTGAGGTATCATTAACGCGATTCACAATCACTTCATCAATGGATAAAATGGGAATAACTTTTTGAATAATTGTTTCTAATTCTTCTTCTAAATATTTTTCTAAAATTAAAGAAAGTTCTTCACTAATGACATCTAGGGATTGATTTACCGATTCTGAGGATTGCAGACGTTTAATAATCAAAACCGCCACATCTTCCCAATCAATGGAACTCCCTAAGGATTGCAGCAAAGTTGATCCGCGATCTTGCAAATAAGTTTGTACTGCTTCTCGAACCGATTCTCGGAGTTGTCTGACTGTCGAAACCGGCAGATTTTGCAAGGATAAACTTTTCAACCATTCCCGCAGCCGACTGCGAATTTCTAGGGTAACCACTAACTCTTGAATTCGCATATTAGCGGTTTCTTTTTCGTCTAAACAGAAGGCACGTAGGCGATTTAATGTATTGCGCAACCCAAAAACATTAGCGATTACCCAATAAGTGCCGCTGGATTTTTCTCGGAAAGTTTCATCAATAATTTGAATATTGCGATCCGTGAGTAAATCAATTAAAATTTGCCGGATGCGATTGGGCGGAAGCACCACATCCACTAACCAATCAGAAAGTTGTTTGGCTTGGTTATCTGTAAATTGAAAATCGATGAGAACTTGATCAAAAATTTGGTTGATTTGCGCTTCTAAAAAGTCCTCTCGACGTGATAAAACGCGAACCAGACGCGGCAGCGACTCGCTAAATAAATCCCGAAGAACATTCCCTAAAACTTGTGCACTTTTTTCTTCTTTATTTTGTCCTACTTCTTGTAGTGAGGATTTTAATAACCAAGAAATGGCTGCCTTAACCCGTTCCGGTTGCAACAAGCGACGGGCAATTTTTTGCAACTCATCAGGGGTTAACAGCGACCCCATAATGGTATTTGCCACCCGTTGGGCGAGGTTGGCTTGATTGCGGGGAATTAATCCCGGTGTAAACGGAATCCGTTTTCTGGCAATATAAAGGGGTCGATAGGGCCGAAATAGCATCTTGATGGCGATGTCATTGGTAAAATAACCAATTACGCCACCGGCGACTGGCGGAACAATAATTAACCCAAGTTCAGAGAAGTCCAAAATTAAGAAGCGCTGATTAACACGACACTGTTTCTATTTTAGGCAGGTTTCGTCATCACTAAAACCCCCATAAGTTCTAGCGCGATCGCGTAATGTTTAATTTTTGTAAAGCCAACCCCTTGTGCTAATTTGATCTGTTCTTGTCCTTGGGGAAAGCGATCCACACTGGGGCTAATATAAGCATAATCTTCTTTTAAACCAAATTGTTCCGCCATTGGCACAACTACAGTATTTAAATACCATTGTTGGAATTGCTGCATCCAGTCTAAATAGGGACGATGGAAGTCAAGAATGGAAACACTCGCCCCCGGCTTTAAAACGCGATAGAGTTCTTGTAAACATTGGGAAATATTGGTAACGTTTCGCAAGCCATACCCCATAGTGGCACAATCAAACTGGCTATCTGGGAAAGGAAGATTCAGGGCATCGGCTTCTACCCACTGCATGGGAACCGATACCGCTTGTTGCTGTTGACGCTGGCGGGCAATGTCCAATTGTTGCGGGGAAAAATCAGCCCCAACGACGGTGCCGGTTTTTCCCACCTGTTTTGCCAGTAAAAATGCTAAATCCCCGCTGCCGCAACATAAATCCAGTGCGGTGTCTCCAGCTTCCGGTTGCGCCCAGTTGATGGCCATGCGTTTCCAAATGCGATGTTGACCGAAACTAAGGGCATCATTAAGTTGATCGTAAACCGGGGCAATGCGATCAAAAATGGCTTGGATATCTGAAGAACTTGGCGATTGAGTCATGCTGATTTTCGTTAAATTTGAGAGTAGTATGATTTCTTGCTCACCGAAGCATGATCAATAATAATTGATTCAACCTTGAATCTTTGCGAGTCATGATTAAACCAAAACTTTGGGGATGGGTATTGGGCTTGAGTCTAGGCAGCTTTGGCATAATGAATCCTAGCATTGCGCTCCCTCCACCGGAACAGACCCCAGAAGAAGTGTTGCGCACTAAAATTATACTGGAGGCGCGATCGCCTATTGATGGCAAGCCGTTAACCGCTGCCGAATATGCCCAACTGCAAGCGGACTTAGCCCAATCTCCCTATCCTCCAGAATTAAGTTCAGATCTCCAGCAACTGATCTTTCTCTTACAAGTTCGGCAAATGCTACGAATTTTAACTCCTTTTTAAGCAATAGTCATTGATCATTGATAATTAAGCATTACTGACTAATTTTCTTTTCTTCTCTTTCCAAAGCGACTAGATCTAACTAATGTCCCAAAATCTAACCCCAGAACAAGTTCACCAAATTGTTGAAAATAAGCATCCTAACCCCTTTCGTATTTTGGGGCCCCATTTAATCCAGGAAGAAGCAAACCGTCAACAGTGGGCAATCCGCGCTTATTTGCCCAACGCCCAAGCGGTTTGGCTGCGTTTGCCAGAAGTCAGAGAAGAACATGCCATGCACTCAGTGCATCATCCTCAATTTTTTGAGTGCATCCTAGAAACGGAACAATTAATTAACTATCAACTGCGGATCAAAGAACCGCAACAAGAACGCGTCATTTATGATCCCTATGCCTTTTCTTCTCCCTATCTGACTGAATATGACAGATACTTATTCTCCGAAGGAAACCATCATCGCATTTATGAAAAACTCGGGGCGCACCTGACAACGGTACAAGGGGTAACCGGAGTTTATTTTGCCACTTGGGCGCCTAATGCGCAGAATATTTCAGTCATTGGCGATTTTAATCAATGGGATAGACGGCACCATCAGATGCATTTAGGGGAAAGTGGGATTTGGGAACTGTTTATCCCCGAAATTGGTGTAGGAGAACGATATAAATATGCCATTCAAGGGCCAACGGGAGAAGTTTATGAAAAATCCGATCCTTATGGGTTTCAACAGGAAGTGCGTCCCCATACCGCCTCAATTGTTACGGATTTAGACAACTATACTTGGGGAGATGAGGAATGGTTGGAGGCGCGGCGTTACTCTCGTCCTCTCCAAGAGCCGATTTCTGTTTACGAAGTCCATCTTGGTTCTTGGTTGCAAGGGTCGGTGCAAGATCCGCCAAAAAGTTTACAGGGGGAAATTGCGCCAGTTAAGATGTCGGCGAACAATAGCGATGCCCGATTTCTGACCTATTATGAACTGGCAGAAACGCTCATTCCCTATGTCAAAGAATTAGGCTATACCCATATTGAACTTCTCCCGATTGCTGAACATCCGCTAGATGGATCTTGGGGGTATCAGGTAACTGCCTATTATGCTTGCACTTCTCGCTACGGCAGCCCTCATGATTTTATGTATTTCGTAGATCAATGCCATCAAAATGGAATTGGTGTCATTCTGGATTGGGTTCCGGGGCATTTTTCCAAAGATCAGCATGGTTTAGCCTGGTTTGACGGGACACATCTCTACGAACATCCTGATCCTCGACGCGGGGAACACAAAGAATGGGGAACCTATGTGTTTAATTATGCTTCCCCGCAAGTTCGCAATTTTTTAGTGGCGAATGCCCTATTTTGGCTGGATAAATACCATGTGGATGGGTTGCGGGTGGATGCAGTGGCGTCCATGCTGTATCTCGATTATCAACGAAAAGACGGGGAATGGTTGCCGAATGAGTATGGCGGCCGAGAAAATTTAGATGCCGTCGCTTTCCTTCGAGAAACGAATTATTTACTATTTAACTATTTCCCCGGTATTCTTTCCATTGCTGAAGAGTCCACCGCTTGGCCGATGGTGTCTTGGCCCACTTATACAGGGGGATTAGGGTTTAATCTGAAATGGAATATGGGATGGATGCACGATATGCTGGACTATTTCAGCATGGATCCTTGGTTCCGCCAGTTTCATCAGAACAATTTGACCTTTAGTATGTGGTATCACCACAATGAGCATTATATGCTGGCGTTATCCCATGATGAAGTCGTCCACGAGAAAAGCCATCTGTTAGGAAAAATGCCTGGGGATGAGTGGCAGAAGTTTGCCAATGTCCGTTGTTTACTGGCCTTTATGTTTACTCACCCAGGTAAGAAAACGCTTTTTGCTTCTATGGAAATTGGACAATGGGCAGAATGGGATGAACAAACGCAACTCGATTGGTGGTTGTTAGAGTATCCGTTTCATCAACGGCTAAAACAGTATGTAGGTGACTTAAACGGACTCTATCGACAACAAGCGGCGCTATATCAACTTGATTTTTCGGAAGAAGGTTTTGCTTGGATTGATTGCAATGATCATCGCCATAGTGTGGTTTCCTTTGTTCGGTATGCCGAAGACCATTCCGACTTTTTAGTTATGATTTGCAATTTTACCCCCCAACCCCATAGCCACTACCGCGTTGGGGTTCCCGAAGCAGGATTTTATCGGGAAATCTTTAATTCCGATAGTCGAGAATACGGGGGCAGCAATATGGGGAACTTAGGGGGGAAATGGACTCAGGAGTGGACGTTTCACGGACAGCCTTATTCCCTTGATTTATGTTTGCCGCCGCTAGCAGTAGTCATTTTTAAAATCGATCGCGAAACAAGCGCTGACTATGTCGTCTAGGTTTAGGATTTGGGTCGAATTCCTTTAGCTTGGAGACAGTTTTGCAATTGTTTTTCTTGTTCACTGACTTTGTAGTCTTCTGTGTTTTCTTTTAATCGAAAGACCCGTTCTAAATAGTCATTGCCGAATTTCGCGATCGCGCTTCCCAAATCGGCTTTGTTATAGTCTTCCGGTAAACATTCCACAAATGCCGTTAAGTCTTTGCCTTCAGAATCAATATACTTGTTTTGTCCTTCAGCTTGGGCAGGATTAATGGTTATGGCTTGGAACCAGGCGAGGCTAACCACCAACATTACCATGAGGCCGCGCTTGATGCGTTGGAAAAGAGGCTGGGTTGTCATTTTTATTAATTTTAGTAACGCTTCCCTTGCCAGTGAAACAATAATCAGGTAAGAATAACCTCCCTCCCGAGGAGTGTTTACAGGGGAAGCAATTTTGGCCTGCAGAGGGTGGGCAATGCCCACCAATTTGTCGTATTATTATTTAGTTTGCATGGCTTTCACTAATTCCTGGGCTACTTCGGGACGAGAGAATTCTTCCGGGGGCAGTTGTCCTTCTCGCAACATGGCCCGGACTTTGGTTCCCGATAAGTGCAACCGCTCTTCGGGGGTACTAGGGCTCGTTTTCGTCGTTGCCATCTGTTTGGTGCGTTTACAGTAAAACGCGTGTTCAAACCGCATGGGAGTAATGCCTAAGGCATCCGCATCAAATTCATCGAAAATTTCTTGGGCCTCATAGGTGCCATAATAATCGCCAACCCCAGCATGATCGCGCCCGACAATAAAGTGGGTGCAACCGTAGTTTTTCCGCACCAGGGCATGGAAAATCGCTTCTCTAGGGCCGGCATAACGCATCGCTGCGGGATAAATGGCTAACATCACCCGATCTTGGGGGTAATAGTGATTCAGCATCAATTCATAACAGCGCATCCGCACATCTGCCGGAATATCATCACTTTTTGTCACGCCCACTAGGGGATGCAAAAAGAGACCATCCACCACTTCCATGGCACATTTTTGAATGTATTCGTGGGCACGGTGAATGGGATTGCGGGTTTGGAAGCCGACAATGGTATTCCACCCTTTTTCGCGGAACATGGCCCGAGATTGAGCGGGATCAATTTGATAGTTGGGGAATAAGGGATGGGGATCGCGCTCTAATAACCAAACCGGGCCAGCCAGGTTAATGGCGCCTTTTTGATAGATCACAGCCACACCGGGATGTTTTTCGTCATCGGTGCGATAGACCTTGAGCGCTTCCTGGGCTTTGTTATAGCGGTATTTTTGGGTCAGTTCCAAGACCCCAATAAATCGCCCTTTCGGATCGTCAAGACGCACCCAACTGCCTTCTTTTAGGGGTTCTGCTTCTTCTTCGGTAACAGAAAGCGTCACTGGAATAGTCCAAGGAAGCCCATTTTCCAGTTGCATATCGTTGACCACTCGTTCATAGTCGGTTTGTTCCATGAAGCCGCGCAACGGGCTAAACCCGCCAATGGCAATCATTTCCAAATCGGAGGTCGCCCGTTCATCCATTTGCACCCGGGGCAGGGTATCGGCTTGTGCTAGAAATTCCTGTTTTTCAGCTTCATTAGCCACACAATTGATCAGTTGTCCGCCATGAGGCGCGATCGCGTCTTGTTGATTACTCATAAATTTAATGCAAAGAAACGTAACTCTATAAGCAGTTATAACCCCTTATCCTACCAAGTGACAGGCCTTCTGGATAGAAGCGCAATGCCAAAATATGAAGTAGCGATCCTGTTTTAACCAGCAATAACCATGGCCAATTCTTCGCAACTGCCTATTCCATCTTTTTTTAATCCCGAAAAGGTGCAACAAGTGTGGCAAATTCCCTTTGCCGACCGTGCCAAAGAGGCGGAACAATGGGCGCAACAACAGCAAATTTTACCTGCCGATCAAGACGAAACGCGCATTGGATTGTTACTGATTGATGTTCAAAATACTTTCTGTATTCCTGGATTTGAATTATATGTCGGCGGACGTTCCGGGAAGGGCGCGATCGAAGATAATATCCGGTTATGCGAGTTTATTTATCGCAATCTCCATCGCTTTACCGATATTATTGCCACCATGGATACTCACGTGGCGATGCAAATTTTCCATCCCATTTTTTGGGTCAATGAAAATGGCAATCATCCCACCCCTGCAACCACAATTATTTCCCATCAAGACATTGAAAAAGGCATCTGGCAAGTGAATCCGGCAGTGGTTCCCAACTTCCCAGGCTGGGATTACGAGAGTTTGCAAGCCTATGCCCTTCATTATGCGCGTCACTTAGACAGCACTGGCAAATATCCGCTGATGATTTGGCCCTATCATGCCAAACTGGGGAGCATTAGCCATGCCTTAGTCTCTGCGGTGGAAGAAGCGCTATTCTTTTACAGTCTCGCCCGCAAACGCCAGGCGCAATATAAAATTAAGGGGAATAATCCCCTAACTGAACACTATTCGGTGTTGCGGCCAGAAGTCACTCAAGATCATAACGGCAATACCATTGCCCTGGAAAATCAGGAATTAATTCAGCAATTATTCAGCTTTGATCAATTAATTATTGCAGGACAAGCTAAAAGCCATTGTGTGGCATGGACTGTCGATGATTTCCTCAGCGAAATTCAACAAACCGATCCCAGTTTTGCCCAAAAAGTTTATCTGTTAGAAGATTGTACTTCCCCAGTGGTGGTTCCTGGTGGCGCTGACTTTACCGAACAAGCCAATGCGACATTTAATCGGTTTCAACAAGCCGGAATGCAGTTGGTTCAATCCACAGACCCGATTTTCCCGGATTAACCCAAGGGGCAACTCACCCCTGGGCTTGCTATCAAGGCAACGGCAGAGAATTAATAATCGACACCGCGGCGCAATTCCACGCCATGATAAGCATAATGCTTGTGACAAACCATTTCCGAATAAACGCTGGCCAGGTCAAAATAGGGCGGACGATTGAAACAACGCCCAGTAATAATGACTTGGGTGTCATCCGGTTTCGCCGATAACGTTTCCACAATGGGTTCAGTCGGCAATAGTTCCAGATCCACAGTTGGATTTAATTCATCAAGAATAACGGTTTTATAAGTTCCCGATTGAATGGCATCCCTAGCGGTTTTCCAACCTCTTTCCGCTTCTTCGTAATCTTCCGGTTGTTGTTGCCCGCGCCAAACAATGGCATCGCGCCCGCAATGGATATGATCGATTAATTTGGGATAACTGGCTTTCAGCGCCGCGATCGCGGCATCTTCGGTATAACCGGTCCCCCCCTTTAACCACTGTACCAGTAGAACTTGATGAGACTGATCGCGATCAATTCCCCGGCCAATGGCTAATAAGGCTTTTCCTAAAGCACTGGTAGATTTTCCTTTGCCGTCACCGGTATAAATTTCGATGCCTTCTAGGGCTGCATCGGTTGCCGCGTGAGGCTTCATTTCTGAATGCAGATCAGATAACTCTAACAAGTCTTGAGGGGCAGCGCGGCCGGTTACAATCACTTCTAAGGGGTCGGGTTTATTCTGGAGGGTATCAATGACTTCCTGTTGCGGGAGTAATCCCAAATCCAAAACCGGATTCAATTCATCGAGAACAATAATGGAATACAGCCCGGAAGCAATGGCCCCCTTAGCCACATTCCAGCCTCGGAGGGCTTCCTCTTGATCAAAAGCTGTAATTTCTTCTCGACCGAAATATTCAGCACGCCCAGTGCGCACTTGGTCAATCAAATGGGGAAAGCCTTTTTGCAAGGCTGCGATCGCGGCATCTTCATCATAAATCCGTCCCGAGCCTTTAAGAAAGCGCAATAAAAGCACCCGGTTCCCTTGTTCCGAATGAATGCCCAAACCGATGGAGCGAAGCACCACGCCCAATGCAGCTTGAGATTTTCCTTTTCCTTCCCCATCATAAACATGAATTTGTCCAACTTGGCGTTCTGCGCTCTTTTGCGCCGTCTGAATCCCAATCCCAGTTCTAGTCATGCTGTTATTGAAAACTTGTGTATTAACATCGGTGACTTCCAGTTTAAAGGGAAAATGTTTTCTGTTCGTTAAGGGTAAAAATAGATGATAGATTAATCAGTATCATCTCTATGAAACCAGTTCTGGAATTTGCTCAGGCATTAGTCAATCCCAAATTGGCCCCCTCTGCTATCCGAGTCGCTTTAATCGTTGGTACCTTATTATTTGCCATCAATCATGGTTCCGCCCTAGTGCAAGGAAAAATGACCCGCAGCCGTTGGGTATCGGCAATGTTAACTTACTTAGTTCCCTATACCGTTAATATTCATGGACAATTCACCAGCCAAAAGCGGCATAACAATTCCTAGAACAAACGGTGAGCAATTTGCCTCTTTCCAGGTTGACCGCACAGTCCTACACTTGAGTGGGAGAGGTTTCTATCAAAGGAGTTCCTTTCTATCCCTTCTAGCAAAAAGGGAGCTACTGGCACTCAGGAGACATATTTATGAAACGAGTTTTAAGTATTATTCTTGGCGGAGGCGCTGGAACACGTCTCTATCCACTCACCAAACTGCGCGCCAAGCCGGCAGTTCCTCTTGCGGGAAAATATCGCCTGATTGATATTCCAGTCAGCAACTGCATTAATTCCGGCTTAGATCAAATTTTTGTACTGACTCAATTTAACTCGGCTTCTTTAAACCGGCATATTAGCCGCACCTACAATTTTTCCGGCTTTAGTGACGGCTTTACTGAAGTATTGGCGGCGCAACAAACCCCAGAAAATCCCAATTGGTTTCAGGGAACTGCCGATGCGGTTCGCAAGTATTTATGGTTGTTCCAAGACTGGGATGTTGATGAATATTTGATTCTTTCCGGCGATCATTTGTATCGCATGGATTATTCCAAATTTATTCAGCATCATCGGGAAACCAATGCTGATATTACGCTTTCGGTTATTCCCATTGATGAAAAACGCGCTTCTAGTTTTGGCTTAATGAAAATTGACGATTCCGGCCGTATTGTCGATTTTAGTGAAAAGCCCAAGGGAGATGCCCTCAAGCAAATGCAGGTGGATACTACCACTTTAGGACTAGATGCGGAACAAGCCCAAAGAACGCCTTACATTGCGTCAATGGGAATTTATGTCTTTAAAAAAGAAGTCTTAGAGAAGTTATTACAGGAAAATCCCGAGCAAACGGATTTTGGGAAAGAAATTATCCCAGAGGCATCAAGCAATCATCGGATACAGGCTTACTTATTTAATGGCTATTGGGAAGATATCGGCACCATTGAAGCGTTTTATAATGCCAATCTTGCCTTAACGCGACAACCGGAGCCGCCGTTTAGCTTTTATGATAAAAATGCTCCCATCTACACCCGCGCCCGCTATTTGCCTCCGACCAAACTTCTCGACTGTCAAGTGACCGAATCGATTATTGGCGAAGGGTCGATTCTCAAAGAATGCAGTGTTTCCAATTCCGTTTTGGGCATTCGCACCCGGATTGAACGCGGTTGTTCCGTGGAAAATAGCATGATTATGGGCGCGGATTATTATGAATCTCATGCTGAACGCGCTTCAGGCGGACGCAAAGATAATGAAATTCCCATTGGCATTGGGGAAAGAAGCAAAATTCGCCGCGCGATCGTAGATAAAAATGCTCGCATTGGCAACAATGTTCTAATTATGAACAAGGATCGCGTCGAAGAAGCCAATCAAGAAGACAAAGGCTTTTATATCCGCGGCGGGATTGTTGTCATTCTCAAAAATGCCGTCATTCCAGATGATACAGTAATCTAAATCTTAAATAGATTTTCTAGATTAGTTGAGCTGATTTCAGGGGGAGTTATGACTTCCCCTGCAAGTGAGGTTTGGAGAGGGGTAAAAATTCGTGATAGAATAACAAACAGCTTGTCTATGCTAGGAAACTTAGTCTTAAACAAGATTTCGCAAGCTCTTTGTCTTTCAGATTAGGCAAGAGGTTGCATTGACCAATTCATGCGTTTTGTTCTAAACTTTGCTTTGGGAAAGCTAATTCCAACTTTTACTTGTGGCGTATCTGAAGCAGATACAGTAAATCCAAACGGATCCGACGAACAATTCAGATTATTATCATAACGCAGTCATCAACCTTGCAACCCTAAGACTTTGTCTTTTGAGGAAGATTTGGATGCAAATCTGTGATCAAGTTTAGCGAGATGCTATCAACAATTCTTAGTGAGAAAAGACAGAGTTGGCTCTCCACAAGGGAGAGAGAAAAACATTCTGATGGCTGAGCCGACGCTAGTTCTAAAAGCGTAACTGTCCTTTTAGAACTGTTTCGAGAACTAATAGCGACCCCAATACACTCAATTTAGGAAAAGTATTGGGTCACTCCAATTTATTAGCACGATCACCTTCTATATGCAAGAAATTTGAGGGAATTGAATGCCAAAACAAATTATTATTGCAGAGCAACACCACACAGCAGCAATTTTTTCGGAAAATCTTATTGAAGAACTTGTCGTTGCCACAGGAAATCAACAAATCGGAGATATTTTCCTAGGCGTCGTGGAAAATGTCATTCCTGGAATTGATGCAGCCTTTGTGAACATTGGCGATGCTGAACGAAATGGGTTTATTCATGTCACCGATTTAGGACCGCTGCGTTTGAAGCGCAGCGCCGGCGCCATTACCGAACTAGTGGCCCCTCAACAAAAGGCTTTGGTGCAAGTCATGAAAGAACCCACTGGGAATAAGGGGCCCCGACTCACAGGCAATATCACCTTACCGGGCCGATATTTGGTGCTGATGCCTTATGGACGCGGCGTCAATTTATCCCGACGCATTAAAAAAGAGGGGGAACGGAGTCGCTTACGGGCCTTGGCGATTTTGCTCAAGCCTGCCGGAATGGGCATTTTAGTCCGCACCGAAGCCGAGGGGCAACCGGAAGAAGCCATTATGGAAGATTTGGAAGCCCTGAAGCAACAATGGGAGTCCATTCAACAAGGGGCCAATACCCGTCGTCCGCCGGTTTTGCTGAACCGGGACGATGACTTTATTCAACGGGTTCTACGGGATATTTATAGCAATGATGTGAATCGCATTGTGGTTGACTCCGGTGTGGGCGTCAAGCGTGTGAAACAACAACTATCGAGTTGGAACGGCGGCCGTTTGCCCAATGGGGTTTTAATTGACCATCATCAGGAAAGACAACCCATTCTCGAATATTTTCGGGTCAACGCTGCGATTCGAGAAGCACTGAAACCCAGAGTCGATCTGCCCTCTGGCGGTTACATCATTATCGAACCCACTGAGGCGCTGACGGTCATTGATGTCAACTCTGGCTCCTTTACTCGCTCGGCCACGTCACGGGAAACTGTCTTGTGGACGAACTGTGAAGCGGCGGTTGAAATTGCACGCCAGTTATTGTTGAGAAAAATTGGCGGCGTGATTATCGTGGATTTCATTGATATGGACTCCCGTCGCGACCAAATGAAAGTCCTAGAGTACTTTGAACAGGCGTTGAAAAAAGATAAGGCGCGTCCCCAAATTTCTCAGTTGTCGGAATTGGGGCTCATTGAATTAACCCGGAAACGTCAAGGACAAAGCCTCTATGAAATCTTCGGGCAAACTTGTCCCACTTGTGGCGGTTTAGGACATTTGGTTCACATGCCGGGAGAACAAGAGGCAGTGCCGGCAGTTCCAGTGTCTGGAATTCCGACAGTGCCGAGAGTCACGAGTAAGGATACAGAAGAACTTACAGACTTTCAACCCTTAGAACAAGAAGGTTCAGAGTTGGAGTTACTCAATCATCCCAGTTATCAAGAACAGGGCACTGATACAACCAATCGCCGTCGTCGCCGTCGCAATGAGCCTCCGACTAAGGTTGATAGCGGTTCCAAATCCAAAGGCAATAATGGCAATAAAGGATCCAATGGGGACTCGGATCAAAGCTACAAAAACGGCAAAGATAGCAACAAGGATAAAGAAATCAAGACCAAAGGCGGTTCAGGAGGGCGACCCGCGCAACGAGAAGAACCGAAGAAAAAAGTTGCTGTGGAAATGACCCCTTTAGAGCAAGAGATGTATGCTTTGATGGGATTATCTCCCTTAGTCCGTTTAGATGAAGCTGTGGATCGTCGCAAGACCTTAGTCTATGCTGTTGAACCCCAAGAAAAGCAAGCAGCAGAGGAAAGTCAGGAGGAAACTTCACAAAGCCACAACGTCAATGGGAAAGAAAACAACTATGATGAGACTCAGAAGGAGGAGACAGTAGCGGAAACCTCAACGCAAGATACTGCGGCGGAAACTGTAGAAGCAGAAGCCGCGACGCAAGCTTCTTCTGTTCAGGAATCCACGGAGCCGATTAAGCAGGTGGAGAATACTGAGTCCAAAGAACCGGAAGAGGCTGTTCAACAACAAAAGGTAGTCCGTCGTCGTCGCCGTCGTTCTTCTGCTAAAGAGTAATTAACTCTGAGTGCTAGTAGAAGTGGGGGAAGGTTGTTCTCGTTGCAGAATGACCATTTTCTCCCCAACCACGGGGCTGCGAGCTAACACCTGACCATCGACAGTGGTGAGAACGAGCTTGGTAAAGTCCAGTTTGCGCGATCGCGCTAGCATTTCTTTTGACAGTTCATCTTGGCGGCGGGTGGGCAGCTCAAACCAGTCATCGCTGACAGCAATAATCAACCGACCGTCGCGAAAGTTAGCTTCAATGGATTCAATTAATCCTTCGGCATAGCGCGTGGTAATTTCGGAAACTTGGTCTTGAATGGCAGCAACCAACCCTTGTTCCGGTGTCAGTTCCGGTTCCGGTTCTGCCTCTACTTCAGGAGCGCGTTCCCGTTTCGGTTGGGTAATAATTTCCGGTTCCGATTCTTGCGCTTCAGGCGGCGGAATGGGGGCTTCCGGCTTTTCCGGTTGTTCCGGTTGTTCGGCAACATCTTCTTCCGGCGACGGCGAGGGTTTCGATTGGAATAAATCCTCTGGGATAATGGCCGCTGCGCCCCAGACAATAGCGATGGTTCCGCCCACGAGAATCGTTGTCAGCAAGAAATCGGGGAGACTTTCGGCAATGGGGGCGCGATCGCGCACTTGTCGCAAAACTTTATCCCATCCCCGAAGTTCTTCTGCTGCCGGTTGCGGTTCACGTTCTCCTTCTAACGCTGCCGTTTCGGTTTCCGCAGGGGAAGAGGCTTCTAATTTTTCAACGGTATTTTCCAAGCGCGTGATGATTCCTCGCAACACTCGAATCGTCAGCCTAGTGAAAAATGAGGGTTGCGGCTGTTTTGATTCGGTTGTTTGATTGGGTGTTTGTTCTGCATCAGTTTCTTCTTGGTTTGGGGATTCTTCTGCAGGATTATTGTTTTCTTCACTCATTCCAGATTCTCCGACATCACGGGCAAGATGCTTCACTCACTCTACCATCAACTTAGGTTTCCTTTGTACCTTCTGTTTATAATTTAAAAACATGACAGCCCTGGAAATTACCATGAATTCAGTCATTTCCAACCAATCAATCGCCCTTCCTCCTACCCAAGATGAACTGCCCTGTGATGATGGCATTCCCATGGAAACCCAACGACATAAAATGCAGATGGATTTGCTCCTGGATACCTTGCAACCGTGGCTTGACCAACGGCAGGATGGGTATATTGGGGGCAATATGTTTATTTACTTTAGTACCCAACAAATCCGCAATCAAGATTTTCGAGGGCCTGACTTTTTTGCCGTGTTAGGGGTTCCCAAACAAGAACGGAAAAGTTGGGTGGTATGGGAGGAAGGAAAAGCGCCCAATGTTGTTATTGAACTATTATCGGAAAGTACCAGCGACGAAGACAAAACTCGCAAAAAAACCATTTACCAAAATCAACTTCGCGTTCCCGAGTATTTCTGGTATGATCCCTTTAATCCAGAGGATTGGGCTGGTTTTGCTCTTCAGGGCGGCGAGTATCAACCTCTAGCGCGAGATGCCAATAATCGCTATATTTCCCAACAGTTAGATTTAGCCTTAGTGCAGTGGCATGGGGTTTACAAAAATGTGGAAACGGTCTGGCTGCGCTGGGAGACGCGAGAAGGGGAATTGTTGCCAACTGAGCGGGAGTTGTCGCAGCAAGCTCAACAGGAAGCCCAGCAAGCTCAACAACAAGCTCAGCAAGCCCAGCAAAAGAATGAAAAACTGGCTGCCAAGTTGCGAGAATTAGGAATTGATCCGGATACAGTTTAAGATCGATGAATTTGAAACAATTTTGGGAAAACTTTGGTGAAGGAGCAGTTTATTACCCGCAGTTAGCCCAAAAAATGGGTGGGGTAACCGCAGCGATTCTTTATCTTACGTTATGGCGTTGGTTAACCAATCATGGAACTGTACAGTGTTCTTCCAAGGAAATTACAGAAGCCACGGGATTAAGCGAACAAGAACAACAATTCGCCCGAGAACAGTTAAAAGCGCGATCGCTGTTCACGTTTAGTCTAGTCCGTTCGCAACCCCAGATTTGGTCCTATGAGCTACATTTAGAGCAACTGGAACAACTGCTGGGAAATAGCACTGCCAGTAAACCCCAAACCGTTCCTCAAAAGACAACTCAGCCTCAATCCGATCCTTACTTTCCGCCTCGCCGCCAACCGATTTCCGTGAGTGTTAGCCCTCATTATCAGTTTAGTGGCCCCTGGCAGTCGCAAGAACAGTTAGAAGCGTTTCAGGATGCTCTCTTAGATTATGCCAAACAACAGGGACATCCTAACCCTGGGGCATGGGTATTTAAAATTATTGATGGTATCTCTAAAGGAATTAAATCCCCCTTTTGGGAGGAATTTATTGCAGGAAAGCCTTTAGGCGAAACCCAAAAAGTACAACAAGAATGGGAAATTGAACCCGGTGTTCCTTATCCGGCGTTTGAAAGTGAACGAATTCAGTATTATGTTCATCAAGGAGAACCGTTAGAAAGTGCCGTTGCCAAAGCGCGATCGGAATTACGCAATCCGGTTAAAGCGAAAGATTTATGGGATGGTTTTTTAAGGAAATGCGATCGCCTAGCGGATGAAGCATTGAGGGCTAAAAAAGAAGGAGTACAAACGCCTTACTTTCCGCCTTCGTTTAGTGAACAATCGACTGTCACGAAAGAAAGTGTGATGGAAAAATTGTCTCAACTGCAAGGAGATGCTCCTTTATTAGAAGAAGATTCGCCACCGGAAGAAACCTTATCGGAAGAGGAAGAAAAACCATCAGAAATTCCCTCAATTGAACATTTGCAAAAGCTTTATCACTCACCAATGACTCGCAGTTGGGTGGAAGAACAAATTGCCAAACATCCGGAATGGGGATATACCATTGTTGATGGGGAAGTCGTTGATCAATATCCCTTTTAGTTCTTTATTATTAATAATATAAGCAATATTTGAGTTAAAAAATGGAACATCTCAGTAATATTGATCCCTTTATTGAAGGCCGAAAATCTCCTTCTGATGAACAGCGAAAAAAAATTTCCTGGCAAAGATACAAACAACAACGAGAAGAAAGAGAACAATTGCTCAGGGAACTTGATTTAATGGGTGAATCTCATCCTCAAAAAATATTGCAAGGAAAAAAATTGCCATCAAACCTCTTAATTAGAATCAATAAAAGCGGTCTGTTATTTTAGGGGAGGACTCAAGTCGTAAAATAAATCAAGATCACTTTATGAATGCACTTTCAATTCCAACTTGGATTGTTCATATCTCTAGCGTTATCGAATGGATTCTTGCCATTTGGTTGGTATGGCGTTATGGCGAATTGACGGGAGAGAAAAAATGGTGGGGTCTTTCCCTGGCGATGTTTCCGGCGCTAATTAGCGCCATGTGTGCAGTCACTTGGCACTTTTTTGATAATCCAGAAACTCTAGACTGGTTAGTCGTCCTCCAAGCCGGCATGACATTATTGGGAAATATTGCCCTTTGTGCAGCAGCTTGGTGGATTTGGCGAACCGCACAGTCGTCTACTTCAAGTTAAACTAAGAAAATGAATTGTCATCGAAGTTGGAGCAGACCCCATTGACTGAAAACGCTTCTCCGAACCCTGATTCACAAGCAGTTTCTCACTCTCACACTCACTCTAACTCAGACTTTGAAAGTCATCCTCACGTCCATAGTGAAGAGTCTTTACGGAACATTGTAAACCGTCTCTCTCGTCTGGAAGGACATATTCGGGGCGTAAAAACCATGGTTTCCGAAAGTCGCCCTTGTCCAGAAGTCTTAATGCAAATTGCCGCCGTACGGGGAGCTTTAGATCGGGTGGCCCGGATGATCTTAGATGAACATCTGAGTGAATGTATTACCCGTGCTTCTAAAGAAGGAAACATTGATACCGAACTCGAAGAACTTAAGGCTGCCTTAGATCGCTTTCTCCCTTGAAAAAGATTAAGCCGCTATAAAGTTGGAACGCAGCATCCCAACATGTTTCATACCGCCGTTTGAGGTCAATATGAGAAGTGATACGGCGCAACATTTGGGGAAACGCGATCGCGCTCTCTCCGAAGGGAGTAAAATCTCCCCAACGGAGAGTGTTTGGCATTTTTTCATCTAAATAATTGAGCAACTGTGCCCAATTGCGTCTAATTGTTTCCCCTTTTTGAATGTTTTCCGTTAAATCAAGACTATCTTGGAATTGATACTGGTGATCGCACAAGCGTAAAATCGTTTGCCGTTGCGGCAGATGTAAATCGCAAAACTGGGCATAATCAAGGGTTTCAGTTTTTGATTGGCGTTTCCCCCTGGCATTAGTCTTTATAATTTCCTCAAAAATGGGAACTCGCCCTTGCACTTGTTGGTTGACCTCTGACCATTGAAAGCTTAAGGTTCCTTCTTGCCCTTGGTTATTGGAACAACGAGCAGTTGCTGTTTCGCCCTCACTCCGAAAATACTGAACTTGGAACACATTGAGGGTATCAAGGGAATTCAGGGGATTACAAAAACAGGGAATTCCTGCTTGTTGCAACACTTTGCTATAGTATAATAATTCTCCCATTGCGCCGATGCGAAACAGTCGCCATCCCCGACTGGGAAGTTGCAATCGGGCATTGTAGGCATCCATTTGAAAGATTTGGGCAAGGGTTTGCGCAGCTTGCTTTTTCTGTTCCGTTGGAATGGCACTTAAAATTAAAGTTGCTGATTCCTTTCCCCCCGGTTGCGCTAATGCCTCAGCAATGGCTTGTTCTTTTTGTTCACTTTGGGAGGTTTGGAGACGACGCAGGGCTTCTCGGGATTGCCAGAGCAGTTTGCGGTTTGTACAGTCTTGTAACAGAGTTTGATAGGTTTCTCTAGCACTATCTAAATTGCCCTGGGCTTCCTCAACTTGTGCCGTATAGAAAAGCAACCACGGATGATTGGGGTATTCTTGTTTGAGGGTATGAATTAATTGATTAGCAGTGGTATAGTCTTGTTGCGCGATCGCGCTTGCAATCTCCTCAAACATGTTTTTCTAATGAGATAGACTAATTAACTAGATTTTAGCGTTTTTCGGTTCCCTAACTTTGCTATCTTTTACGTTTCGTCAACGAGTGCCGCTTTTTCTAATTTTAGTCATTACAACAGTTTTAGCAGTTTTTGGACTCAATAGCTGTCAAAACACTGTCCTTAAAGAAGACAATTCCAGCAATCTCCCTGGCGAAGGGGTGACAGTAACCCCGGCCTATGTTTCCTTGGAAGAACGGTTTCAAACCGAAATTGTCAACATCGGCTTAGAAAAACTGGGTTATGAAATTGGCGAGATGCGGGAATTAGAACCCGCTTTAATGCATACGGATCTCGCTGCCGGCGGACTGGATTATACTGCTGCCCACTGGGAAAAATTAGGTCGTCAGTTTTATACCAACAGCGGCGGCGATGAAAAGCTAGAAAAACTGGGCGTCATTATTGATAATGCCGTTCAGGGATATCTCATGGATCGCGCCACTGCTGAAAAATATGATATCAGCAACTTAAAACAACTGAAGAACCCCGAGATTGCTCAGCTATTCGATACTGACGGCAATGGCAAAGCCAACTTAGTCGGTTGCAATGCCGGATGGGGTTGCGAAGATATTATCAACCATCATCTCCAAGCCTATGATCTCAAAGAAACCGTCGAACACGACAGCGGCAAATACTTTGCTCTCATGGCAGATGTCATTGCCCGGTATAAACAAGATCAGCCTATTTTATACTACACTTGGACGCCACTATGGACCACTAGCGTGTTAGTTCCGGGGAAAGATGTCACCTGGTTAGAAGTTCCCTATACCTCGTTGCCTGATGCTGCCAAAACCAACAGCAATCCGGATACCACTTACCAAGGCAAAAATTTAGGCTTTGCCACCGATAATATTATGATTGTTGCCAATGAAAACTTTGCGCGATCCAATCCGGCGGCGGTGAAATTTATGGAACAAGTCAGCATCCCGATTGAAGATGTGAGTGCCCAAAATCAAAAGATTCGAGAAGGGGAAGATAGTACCCGCGACATTCGCCGTCATGCGGAAAATTGGATTGCCAATCATCAACAGCAATTTCAGCAATGGTTAGAGCTAGAATAAGTTCAGGGTTCCTGGTTCATATTTTCAGAAAAAGATGCCACTAAACTCATGACAGTAATGGGGGCGGTAACGGCGCGTAAAATGCGTCTGCCTAAAGAGACGAGTTGAAAGTTGGTGTCTTGGGCTTGTTGAATTTCTTCCTCTGTCCATCCCCCCTCGCATCCGGTGGCAATGACAATAGACTCTTGAGGGGTAAGTTGATGGGGTAAAATCTCAGCCAATAAGGGAACATCGTGGCGTGCTGTGCAAAAATAACAATGCTGTTGAAGCGAAGAATATTGAGTTAGGGCGTCTGGCAGCGTAATCGGTTGCATCAGGGTAGGCACGATCGCGCGTTCGGATTGTTCAGCCGCTTCTTCGGCAATGCGCTGCCAACGGGTTAGTTTATTGGCACTGGGGTTGAGTACGGTTCGTTCACTCAACACCGGAACAATGGTGGTTACCCCAATTTCGGTACAGCAACGAACAATTTCATCAACGCCCTGTTTCGGGAGTGAGACTAACAAGGTAACAGTCACCGGCAGTTCCGTATTAATTTTAATCGCGGTAATAATTTCGGCATTCTCTGCTGTCAGTTGCACAATCCAAGCTTCTCCCTTGCCGGTTATAGCAACAGCGCGATCGCCTGCCGATAACCGCAACACGCGCCGTAAGTAATGATGTTGGGCGTCATTGAGATCAATGAGGTTTCCCTGTTGCTGTTCGGGTTGAATAACAAACCGTTGATACTGCACGCCTGTTCTGCTGTTGGTCTACTACAATTAGATTATCCCACTAATTCTGCCATTAACTCGGCAACCGGGATAATCTGATTCGCACGCCCGGCATTGCTGCCAGCAAAGATCAACCCATTCTCAACATCGCCACGGGCTGCTTTATCCAAGGCACGCGCAATACAATATTTCTCACGGCGATCGCGACAGCTGCAAACTTGTAAACAACTGCCAAAACAGCGTTTATCCAGATCCTGAGAGTCATTCCTTGCTTTCTGGGCAAAAGAATTGTTCAACGCGCGACCCGGCAATCCGACCGGTGAGGGCACAATCACCACATCTTCGGGGTTGGCATCCCGGTGAAATTCTTTATATTTAATATCAGCATCGCATTCATCGGTGGTAATAAAGCGAGTTCCAATTTGTACCCCGCTTGCCCCTAAATTCAGAGCGCGATCGATATCTGCGCGATCCCAAATTCCGCCAGCAGCAATCACCGGAATCTCCACTTGCAACTCATCTCGTAAATATGCGACTAATTCCGGAATGACTTGTTCAGTATTTAAGCTGGAAGTTCCCAGTTCCTCCTGTTTCGCCCCCAAATGACCGCCAGCCAAATTGGGATTCTCCACCACAAAGGCATCTGGCAGTCGTCCATGTTGCCGTTGCCATTTCCGACAAATTAATTTCGCCGCGCGAGTGCTAGAAATAATGGGAATTAGAGCAACCTCAGGATGGTCACGGGTATAGGCTGGCAACTGTAGCGGCAAGCCCGCGCCAGCAATAATGACATTAGCACCATTCTCTGCCGCGGTGCGAGCCAACGTCCCATGATCTTGTCCCGCAACCATGGTGTTAATGCCGATTATACCATCTGGACTCAAACGACGGGCTTCTTGCAATTCATCGATTAAGGCCAAACGATTGGCTTCAAAAATATCTCTTTTTCCCCGTTGCTTGGGATCAAAGTAGGGAGAATTGAACCCTAAGGCGACAGCAGAGATGATGCCGATGCCTCCTGTGTTAGCAACAGCACTGGCTAAACGGGCACCAGAAATTCTAATTCCCATTCCGCCTTGAATAATGGGATAACGGGCAACATGATTGCCGATACGAAGATTGGGAAGGCTTGTCATAATATTTATTTCAACTTGGGATTGACGACAGACGCTTATCTGTTAAGCGACAAATAATAACTTTATAGTAATTTATTCATTTAATTTTAAATAAACTGTCTTGCGATTGTCCATCCCCATTGTTTCTTCCCTAGCTTGGTGGTGACTTTGGCTTCAATTTCATCCGCGTGCCAGTAGTTAAGCTGTCGCCTCATATAACTACACTGGAATTACCAGTACGGAATCATTCATTTAATCCTTAGTTTATCCATGAATCAGCCCGAACCCAACACCCGCTTAATTGAAATTATCCAAGATAAAATTGCAAGTTCTCCCGACAAGCAAATTACCTTTGCGGAATACATGGACTTAGTTCTCTATCATCCGCAACAGGGATATTATACCTCTGGGATTGCTGATATTGGCAAAGCCGGAGACTTCTTTACCGCTTCTTCTCTCGGCAGCGATTTCGGTGAGTTGTTAGCGGAACAATTTATCGAAATGTGGGAAAGGTTAGGACAACCCAATCCTTTTGACTTAGTTGAAATTGGCGCCGGAAAAGGACAACTGGCCAATGATATTTTAAGTTATTTATCTCAACATTATCCTGACTTTTTTAATCATGTTCAATATCGCATTATTGAATCTTCTCCTACTTTGAAAGAGCAGCAAAAAAAGACCCTGCAAAACTGGCAAATTACTTGGGAAACTCTAGAAAATATCCCGGAAGCTTCCATTGTTGGTTGCTGTTTTTCTAATGAATTAGTTGATGCTTTTCCTGTGCATCGCATAGAAGTTGAAAATGGAATGCTCAAAGAAATTTATGTCACGCTTTCTGAAACAGAAAACACATATCCTTTGACGGAAATAACCGATGAACCTTCTACCTCTCAGCTAAAAGACTATTTCCAAACCGTTGGCATTTCTTTACCCGCTTCAGATTATCCCGATGGTTTCCGAACAGAAGTAAATTTAGCAATGATCCCTTGGCTAAAAACAATTTCTCATTGTTTACAAAAAGGATATCTTTTGACAATTGACTATGGCTATTCCGCAGACAAATACTATAATCCGCAACGGGAAGAAGGTACGTTGCAATGTTATTTCCAGCATCAACGTCATAATGATCCCTACTTATTAATTGGCAAACAAGATATTACTGCCCATGTTGATTTTACTGCCCTAGAAACCTATGGGAAACAATATCATTTAGAACCATTAGGTTTTACCCAACAAGCCCTATTTTTAATGGCGTTAGGATTAGGCAATCGTCTCAACGAACTTTCTCAAGGCGGTTTTAATGTCAGGGAAGTGTTACAACGTCGGGATGCCCTGCATCAACTGATGGATCCCATGGGATTAGGGGGCTTTAACGTCTTATTGCAAGGAAAAGGCTTGACGGAAACGGAAAAAGCTTCTCCCCTTCGTGGCTTTCGAGAAGATGATTCTCTTACATAATGCATTAAACGGATTATTTTAATGCTTAAATTGCATGTAACACATTTGACATTTGCTAGGGTGTCATCAAATTCTCACAAATGTCAGGAATACTTTTATGCCTCAAACAACCGTTGTCCAGAAAAGCCCTAATCTCATCCCAGAAATTATTCAACGTCTCGATGCTGGAGAGATTATTATCCTACATACCGATACCACTTATGCATTAATTGCAAATGCTTGGGAAACAGCCAGTGTTGAGGAGATCTTCAAATTAAAGGAAGCAACAACGCCACAACCCATGGCTTTGTTAACCCGTGAGGATAAAGCGGAAGAATTTTTTGTTGTTGATGACTATTTTAAGCAGTTTTTGGCCCATTTTCCTTATCCTGTAACGTTAATTGTGCCACCCAATGACAATGTTCCTGATGCGGTTAAAAATGGCTTTCAGAATATTTTTGCAGTATGTCCCGACCAATTTGTCTATGATTTAGTTGGAGAAGCCCCCTTTCCCATTGCTGCTACGGCTGCTAGCTTCTTTGGCGCCGAAAAAGCAATCACGGTCGAGATGGCTTTGCAATTTTTTGATGGGAAGGTTCCTTATGCCGTTGACGGCGGGAGAAGTCAATATGGACGGAGTGGAACGTTAATTGATTTAACGGTAGCCCGTCCTGCGATGCTAACCTATGGTCCGGTTTCTTATCATGATGTTATTAAACTAATCCCCGATTTAGAACTTCCCTCTCATATGAGAAAGTAAGTGCCGAGTTAGATCAGTTGGGGGTTGAAAAAGTTGGTTAGCAGGTTATTCTTAATCTAGTATTGGTTTTGTTGTCGTGCTGCCTCTAGCAAGAGGCGTTTTTCCGATCGCGCGATCGCGCGGTAAACGGGTTGAATGCCGGATTCTTCCACAGAAATCGCAGTGATGCCCCAACGAACTAATTGATCAACTAATTCGGGATACAGTACCACGCCTTGTCCACAAATGGAACAAGGAATTCCTGCTTCCCTAGCTTGTTGAATCAAGGCCTTTAAAACCGCTAGCACCGCAGGATGGCGTTCATTATACCGTTCTCGAAATTCTCCCTGTTCGCGATCGACTCCTAATAACAATTGCGTCAGATCATTGGTGCCAATGGCGATGCCCTCGATTCCCGCTTCAATATATTGGGGAAGCAAATACACCACAGAAGGAACTTCTGCCATCATCCAAATCTGACAACTGTCGGCTAATCCAATCTCGGTTAGTAACGTTTTGCAAAATTTTACTTCCCCGACATCGCGGACAAAGGGTAGAATAAGATTAATATTGGAATAGCCCTGATCCTGTAAGGCTCGGAGGGCAAACATTTGGGCTGAAAAGAAATCAGAATTTTTAACATAACTATATGTTCCCCGTTCCCCTAATAGCGTCGGATCTTGCTGTTGGACACTCAGCCAATCGGTAGAGCGATAGAAAATCGGACGGGGAAAAAAGGCCTCAGCAAACTCGCCGATTAAACTGGCAATCTGCTGAATAAATGTTTCCCGATAATCGGAACGCAACCAAGTTGATAAGGATTGTTCCCTCAGCAATTCCAACAACATCAATTCCGAACGCAGCAATCCCACCCCATCCACCGGATATTGAGCGAGGGCAACGGCGCGATCGCGCTGGGAAACATTAACCATCAACTGCGTGGCTAAAGCGGCATTCTCGCCAGGTTGTTCCTGAATTTGATCAGATGTCGTCTCAACCGTTGTATCTTCTTGCTGAGACGAACGCAATACCTCTCCTTTATCCCCATCAATGGTCACTTTGTCTTCCCCCGTAAGTTTCTCAATTGCCCCCTCAGCCCCAACAACGGCAGGAATATTCAATTCTCGTGCCAGAATAGCACCATGAGAGGTCATTCCGCCCAGTTCGGTTACTAAGCCTCCCGCAGATTTAATCAACGGTAAACTCTTGGTTGTAACGCTCTTGGCAACTAAAATGCCCCCACTGGGAAACGCTTGAGAATCATCTTGCCCCACCACATAAACTTTTCCCGTTGCCTTCCCCTTGGCCGAACCGATACCTTGAACAATTACATGGGATGTTGATTCTGTTGCCACTGTGAATGTTGGAGAGGATGTTTTCTCAACCGAAAATTGAGTTAAGTATAGCTTAGAATGGGTTTCAGGTTGACTGGGATAGGATTGCGGAACCAAGGTCCACTCGCATCGAACTGGATCAGAGGTCGTTTCTTGCAATCGAGCTGCCAAATTGATTAATTGGGACAGTTGTTCCGGGGTTAAAACTGCTTTTTCCGGTTCTTCTATGGGGGAACTAACCGTTAATAAGGAAGCAGACGCATTGCCATCAAGATTATAGATACGGGGTTGATATCCCAGTTGGTGAAGTTGCCATTGTCGCGTCGCCGGATTAATTTCATAAGTTTCCGGCAATACTTCTCCTCGTACTAAACTATGGCCTAATCCCCAGACTGCCTGAATTTGCCATTGCTTTTGCGCGACATGCAAAATCCCAGACGCGATCGCGCTGGCAATCGGTTGAACAATCACAGCCAATCCCAACTCTTCCCACTGAATCCCCTGTTGTTGCCAGTAAAATAAATTATAGGCCCGAAATAGGCGTTGCCAAACCTGTTTTAGTCCCCACGCCAAGTCCGTTGGGTTGCAGAAACAGCATTGTGAGGCCAATAAACCGGAAACGGCAGAAGTAGGAAGAGGAACAATTAGAGAAGGCCGTAAAATTAGGGTATTGCTCTCCCAAACCGCTACTTTCCGGTACAGTTGCTCAAGCCGCTCTTCCCCTAAATCTGCATTTTGAACTTGTTCTGACAGTTGTTGCGCTGTTTGTTGCAGGGTTTCATAATGGTTGAAATTTTGATTGAACTGACTGGTGTCAGGAAACAGCGAGGCTAAAACATGACGCCCGACAACCACGCCTGGGGGAACTGGATATCCTTGTTGAGATAATTGACTCAGCGCGATCGCTTTTTCTCCCACTGCTGGTTGGTCAGAGGAATGAATCGTTTCCAAATCATAGAAATCATTCACCTTTAAACTCACATCAAATGGTGTCAATTTTTATGAGATTTAATGACTTCAAACAAAGCGGCATAATCTTCATCAGCTAACCCGAGATCGAAAGCGGCTTCTAAAACGGTTTCCATGCCCTGTAACGAAGAAACGGTTAATCCCTCGGATTTGGCTTCATCCAAGAATAACCGCGTGTCTTTGAGAAGATGTTTGGTGGGGAAGTTGGGATTGCTATAATCTTCATTCACCATTCGTTTCAGTTTTTTATCAAAGGTGGGGGCATACAAGGCACTGCCTCGCAACACTTCCATAAAAGTTTCCACATCCACCCCTTCTTGCTGCACAAAGGATAAACTCAGCGAAAATGCTCCCGTTAGGGATACAATTAATTGGTTCAACGCGAGTTTCAAGGTAGCGGCTTTCCCCACGGTTCCCACTAAAAAGGGTTTTCCCAGATGGGAGAGGAGTTGTTGCCATTGATCAAACTGTTGTTGCGTGCCACCCACCATCACTTGTAAAGATCCCGACTGCGCTTGGGGCACACTGCCTAAAACCGGCGCTTCTAAATAGTCTCCTCCTTGGGCTGTAATTTCTGTTTGCAACTCTTGGCTTTCCCGAGGCGCGATCGTTCCCATTTGAATAATAGTTCGCCCGGATAATTCTTTTGCAGTCTCTGATGAGAGTAAGACATCTTTGATGGCAGCGGCATCCGCCAACATTAAAATAATGCAATCGCAACTGGAAATTAGAGAACTCGGGGAGTCCGCAATTTCAATTCCTTCCTGTTTGAGGGAGTCCAGTTTTTCTGCAGTGCGATTATACGCCATAATCGAAACATCGGCAGCGAATAAGGTTCGCGCCATTGCCTGTCCCATTAATCCCGTCCCCATTAAACCAATTTTCATAAAACGTTATCTCCTTAGTCCCAATTGCAACAAATATTTGCCTAAAAAGGATATCAGACAGAAAGTTTGTCAAGATCATCCTAAAAGTAGAAACTGTCATTAGACGCCAACAAATTCAATTATGACCACAGACACGATTTTATTTAGCAATGCCCCAGAAATCTCTGCCGATGATTATTGCGTATTTGGTGTTGCAACTTGCTTCATTCGTGAAGAGGGGGAAACTAAGGAAGTGAAAGTCATTGAACCGCTTCCTTCTTCTAGTTTAGAATCCGTTTTGGGAGGGGCGGCGACTTCTTATCAACTGGTGGCAGCCAAGCCGGTGAAAGAAGTATTTGATGGCCAAAATTTAATCAAACCAGACGACTTTCCCCAAGATGCCGATTTTGGCACAGATTTTACCGAACGCATTATTGCTGCGGTTCGCACGTATAAGTATCATGAGCATCTCCAGTCCTCGTTTCCCCTAGGAACCTTGCGCGACGATCTCAACTACTCTACCAAACGGAAACGGGTGCTAAATGCCGAACGGATTGTTCGTACCGAGGATAATGTGAAACAACACTCCCACACCCATAAGGCTCTCTAGTTGATCATTATGGTCGAATTCAAAGGGGAGTTGGCTGCGTTATTGGCTGCCTTTTTATGGGCAAGTTCTTCGGTGATTTACAGTCGCCTCGGACAACAGATTTCCCCTTTATTATTGAATTTTCTTAAGGGCGCGATCGCGCTCTTTCTCCTCTGTTTCACGGCGATTGCCACTCAAAATGCCTTTCCCTCTCTTCCCCTTACCCCGGTTCTATTCCTCATCGGCAGCGGCATCATTGGCATTGGCTTTGGCGATACGGTCTTTTTCTCCAGTTTGAAATACTTAGGTGCCAGGCGAGCGTTATTATTTGAAACCCTAGCACCGCCGTTAGCCGCGATCATTGCCCTGATTTTTCTGCAAGAAACCCTTTCCCTTTATGCGTGGCTTGGCATTTTGCTAACGCTGGTTGGGGTGGCAACCGTCATTACTGAACGCACCAGCAATCAAGATATTTCCCTCAGCAATCTGAAAATTGGGATTTGGTTTGGCTTCGGGGGCGCGATCGCGCAAGCAGTGGGGGCAGTTCTTTCTCGCGCGGCGCTAACCGATTTTGATCTCAACCCGCTTGGGAGTACTCTCATCCGTCTCAGTGCAGGAACGCTATCTCTGATTCCCCTGCTTCTCGCCCGACGTCGTCAAATCAAACTTCCCTCTTTGCAATGGTCTTGGCGTTTAGCCGGCATTATTTTTATCACTGCGTTTGCCAGTACTTACTTAGGAATTTGGTTACAGCAAATTTCCCTAAAATTTTCTGCCACTGGCGTTGCTCAAACCTTAAGTTCAACCAGTCCGCTTTTTGTACTACCCATCGCTGCATTTCTTAAAGAAACTATTACTCTTCGCGCTGTTGTTGGTGTTTTGATTGCACTTTCAGGAATTGCACTGCTCTTTATACTGGGATAATTCCGTTATCTGATATCCACTTAGGTAAATAGTTAAGATCCATACCTTATTAAAACATTTACCCAGTATTTACAACTAAATATTTCCATGTTACGGTAAGAAAAACAAGCGTTAAAGACCTAAACCATCTTTGACAGAATCCTTTCGAAATAAGAGTTTTATCCTCTCCGCCATGAACTCGTTAGTATAGAGCATCACGATTAACTTTGTACAATCAACTAGGTAAATACATGGATACTGAGTTGAACCATCAAGGAATGTCATCTGCCAATCTTACTCAAGACAGGACAATACAAAGTCTTCTCGGAAAACACTTCGCATCTCAAGAAGTTAATGAGGACTTACTCAACCATTTTAGTGATGCCTTTGAAACTCTCTCCTTTCAACTAGGCGATTTAATTGGTGATTTCACAGGTCATGTTGAATCAAAAGATGATGTTTCCCAAGATCCAGATCAATTTGTCTATTTAGTCTGTCAAGGGCGAGTGCGGTTGCTGAGTTTTGACCCCAAAAAACAACGGCAAGTCTCAGTGGCAGTGCTAAAAGAAGGAGAACTATTCGGGGGTGATTTTCTTGGAGATGAAAATGGTTTCCCTTATCAGGTTGTCGCGGCAGACAACGCTTCCACTGTTCAAGTTGCTCGTCTTTCTCTTGTAGAACAACCAAACTGGTTTGAATCCTATCCCCAACTAAAGACTCCCTGGATCAAAGCCGCTCAGAATCGACAACGCTTAATTTTCTTGAAAACCTTAACCGAACTCAGAACCTTTTCAGCGCATCGACTGCAACAAATCTTACCTTATCTCCAGGAAATTGAAATAGCTGCTGGAGAATATCTGGCTGAAGCGACACCTGCTGAAACAGGACGGTTTTGGTTGCGTGAAGGTGAAATTCAGCCATCCTGGGTAAAAGCCTGGGGAGATTCTGATCCGGTTGGTTCGGACTGGTTGGCCCAAACACATCTCCGTATCTATTATTTGCCAAAAGCGCAGTTAGAGCAGTTATCTGCGGTTCAAGGGGAAATTGCTGACTTTAATGTACAAGCGAATCGCTCTCATGCCCTAACACATCATCCCAATTCCTCTCATGCCATTACCTATCAGAGTGATTCCTCTAACGGTAAAACTGGTTCTAATGGTTTCTCACAGGAAACGGTTGAAGTAGATTTTCCGAAACCGCAACGGAAAGCTCAAGGAATTTGGCGTCGTTATCCTTTTATCGAACAACAAAGCAGTTCCGATTGCGGGATTGCCTGCCTAGTCATGATTACGCTTTACTGGCGGAAACGTTTGAGTGTTAATTTTGTTCGCAGTTTAGGGGAGGTGGGACGTTCTGGCGCTTCCTTATCTGTCTTGGCCAAAATTGCAGAAAAGTTAGGCTATGTGGCCAAACCAGTCCGAGCCAGTTTAAGCGCCTTAATGAATACTGTTCAGAATAATCCTTGGATTGCTCACTGGCAAGGGGATCATTATGTTGTCGTCTATCGAGTGCAAAGAAAGCGGGTGCTGATTGCCGATCCAGCACGGGGCAAATATAGTTTGTCCATGGAAGAGTTTTTAGAGGGTTGGACAGGGTATGCCCTTTTGCTAAGCCCCACTGAGCAGCTCAAAGAACTCCCTAATGAAAAACCCTCTTTAGGGAAATTCTTCAAACTGATCCTCCCCTATAAATCCACAGCATTTCAGATTATCTTTGCCTCGTTGCTCATTCAATTATTTGGGATTGTTACTCCCCTGTTTACCCAAATCATTATTGACCAAGTGGTGGTGAATGGCAGCTTTTCCATGTTGCATGTGTTTGCTATTGGGATGCTGTTGTTTGGCGTTGGGGAGGTCATTCTATCGGGAACACGGCAATACTTGCTCAGCTATATCTCTAATGTCTTGGATTTAACCATGATTGGGGGGTTTATCCGTCATACAGTATCGCTTCCCCTAAAGTTTTTTGAATCCCGTCATGTGGGGGATATTATTACTCGCGTCAATGAGAATCACAAGATACAACAGTTTTTAGTCAGCAAAGGGATGGTCGCTTGGTTAGACATCCTGATGAGTGTGGTTTATCTGGGATTGATGTTTTACTACAACTGGCGTTTAACGATTTTGATTCTCGCTCTGATTCCGCCAATTATGACGCTGACTTTATTGGCAACGCCTTGGATGCGGAAAATTTCCCGAAAAGTGTTTAACAAATCGGCAGAACAAAATTCAGCGCTAGTGGAAACCATCAACGGCATCGAAACCGTGAAAACCACTGCTTCTGAACAAGAAGTACGGTGGCGATGGGAAAGCTCTTTCACTGACTTTCTGAATATGCGGTTTGGAAGACAAAAACTGGTAGTCAAGCTGGAAGCCGCGAATAGTTTCATCAATATTGTTGGGACAACAGCTTTATTGTGGTATGGGGCGAGTCTGGTGATTAACGGTCAACTGACCATTGGGCAACTGGTGGCATTTAATATGCTGTTGGGACGCGTCATTAATCCCATTCTCCAAGTCGCTAATATTTGGGACGAATTGCAAGAGGTACTGATTTCAGTAGAGCGCCTGAACGATGTCTTCTTGGTGCCCTCGGAAGAGACAGCGCAACAAAAGATGTTGCCTTTGCCGCCCATTGAAGGGAATGTCCATTTTGATCACGTGATTTTTCGTTACGAGTCCGAAGGAGAGCGCAATGCTCTAGATGGGGTAACCTTTGAGGCTCAGGCCGGACAAACGATCGCGATTGTGGGACGCAGCGGTTCCGGGAAAACGACATTGGTCAAACTCCTGCAACGATTGTATGAACCCACCAGCGGGCAAATTTTTATTGACGGTCACGATTTATCTCATGTTTCTCCTCATTCCTTGCGTTCACAGCTGGGCGTGGTTTCCCAGGATTGTTTTCTTTTTTCAGGAACAATTTTGGACAATATTACCCTCTACCGACCTGAGTTTACCTTAGAACAAGTCATTGAAGCGGCAAAACTGGCAGAGGCTCATAGTTTTATTCAAGGAATGCCCCTCGGCTATAACACAAAAGTCGGGGAACGGGGATCAACCCTATCAGGGGGACAACGTCAAAGAATCGCGATCGCGCGTGCTCTTCTTGATAATCCGAGAATTTTAATCCTTGATGAAGCTACCAGTTCCCTTGATACCGAATCAGAACAACGCTTTCAAAATAACTTGCAACGTCTCTCACGCGATCGAACAACATTTATCATTGCTCATCGACTCTCAACTGTCCGGGATGCAGACTGTATTCTCGTCTTAGATCAAGGTTTATTAGTGGAAAAAGGAACCCATGAAGAATTAATTCAAGCTCATAAGTTGTACTATCACTTAGCCAAACAACAAATTGATATTTAACTAAATTAGTTAGTATATCTCAGCCTAAATAAAAATTAGCAAAAACGTGATCAATAATTTCATTAACAAAATATTTTTTGTAATAAAGAGTAATAAAAAACTGCCAAAATGGCATCAATTAAGTAACCAAATTGACATAAATTTGTAGTTAGATCTGTCTATTGATGATAATAATAGTAGAAAGAATTATAGGAGAGTAAAATGCCTTCAGAACCATATTCAAATCATTCCTCGAATAATTCACATTCTACTAGACAGAACCAAGATTTGGTTAATAATAATGAAAGTAGATTATCTCATACAAGAAACACAGCATCCAATAGTTCATCCTTAACTCGTATTGATAATACTTACTCTCCTGCTGTTATTAATCTTTTAGAAGAACCGCCGGCTTCTTTTCCGTTACGTTTTATTGTCGGAGGTTTGATATTTGGAATTGCTTTTGCCAGTTGGGCATGGTTTGGACATATTGAAGAAGTTGGCAAAGCTCAAGGGAAATTAGTTCCTCAAGGCAAAACCTATAAAATTGAACCCACTCGGAGTGGAAAAATTGATCAGCTCTTAATTGAAGAAGGAGATACAGTTAAAGCAGGAGAAATTATAGCCAGTTTGGATGGAGAAAAACTCAGCAAAGAAATTGATCAAATTGAGCAAAGGTTAAACAGTTATCAAAATCAACTCTCTCAACAAAAGAATTTACTACAAGTCAAGCGTTTAGAAGCATTAAATATCAACGAAATTGCAAGTTCTGATCTTAGTGTTCAACAAATCGCGATCGCGAACGCCCAACAACAAATCAATAGTCAACGGGAACAACTCCTATCATTACAATCAGAAGTAGCTCAAAATAAACAACGGCTAGAACGACTCAAACCGCTAGAACAAAATGGTGCAATTTCGCAAGAATATGTATTTCAAGCTCAGCAAACGTTACAAGAGAGCAGAATGAAGTTGCTGAATCTTCAAAGCGAACTTAACAGTCGTAAAAAAGAAGCAGAACGTTTACAAGTAGAACTCGATCAAAAGCGGAAACAAAAAACTCGAACTCAGCTAGAAACTCAACAACAAATTCAGCAACTTGAAATCAATATTGAAGAATTGCAAGGAAAAATTATTGAAGCAAATAATCAGCTAAAAATTGCTGAAAGTGAACAGAAAGAAATGTTTCTAAAGTCTCCGATTAATGGAACAGTTTTATCTTTAGGATTGCAAAATATTGGTCAAGTTCTTGAACCAGGTAAAACAGTTGCAGAAATTGCTCCAAAAGATAGTTCCTTAGTTTTAGATGCACAAATTCCTAATAAAGAAGCAGGATTTCTTAAAAAAAATATGGATGTCAAAATCAAATTTGATGCTTATCCTTATCAAGACTACGGTATTGTCAAAGGAAAAGTACTATCAATTTCACCGACTTCGCAAACTAATGATAAAGGAACATTTTATCAAGTAGAAATCGCCCTAGATCGTAACTACATTAAACATAACGGTCAAGAAATAACATTTCAGCCGGGTCAAAGTGCTAATGCTGAAATTGTAATTCGTCGTCGTCGGATTGCTGAAGTAATTTTTGAACCGTTCCAAAAGTTAAAAGAAGGAGGATTAAATTTATAAAGCAAGATGTAATTGATTCAACTTTGATCCAACATTTTCAATATCTTTGATAAATCAATGTATAAAGAGGAGTATAAAAATGTCGTATCGCAAACCTTCTTTGAATGATCAAAACTACCAGATCATGAGTGAAGAAAAGTTCGAGCAAATTATTGATGCTATTTTAGCTGGTAAATATTCTTGGGCTTGTGTTTTAATCTTAGAAACGGCAGGATACAACCCGCTACACTATATTCCCTATAGAACGTATAACCGCTTAATCAAAAATAACTGTATATCTTCTCAATCTAGCTATGAAGCTAAAACAGAAGAAAAACAAGCAACAACCTCAAAAACGAGTAAACAATATCAAGCTAATGCTCAAATTCAAGACTTAAATCATGTAAGAGCCAGCCAGAATAAAAAAATTCGAGGCGGAAGCAATTTCAATTCTACCATGTATCTTTGAGCTTAATGCCCAATTAGATTTGTGTTATTGACTAAGTTATAAACCAGTTTGACATACAATTTAAAGTTTATCCCTATCCTAGAATTCTGTACAACATAGAAATCAAGGGTAGGGATGTTTAATTAGTATTAACAATTGAACGTAAGTTAATCTCCAAACTAAGTGACTGCGATAGAATTCGGTCTTGATTTGAAGTTTAGGCCGAATTTTTTTTGATCCTCTTCTCCCTGTCTGATGGTTGAGGCACATGCTTTGAAGCAATTGTAACCCTGTGAGGATTAAATCGTAACTCATCTCCTTTTTATCAGAAGGAGTTGCGAGGTATGAAATTGCTACAGCAAGGGATTTGAACTGTGAGACT
>JBDGQV010000062.1:0-2405 GCA_042218725.1 Halothece sp.
CAACTGATATTAAGAATAGATTAAAATTACAAGGATTAAAAACAGTTGGTTATATCTATATATACAGACATCCTCTTGATGTTTTAATATCAGCAATTAATTTTTCATATTATAAAGGTATTTCTAAATTCTTTTTAGATGGGAAATTAAAAACCCCATCACAACTTTATGAAGCAGGAAATATTGATGAATATTTGATTAATTTTACCGAAAATGCCACAGAAATCAAAATTTGGAAGAACATGTCAGGCAGTTGGCTAGAAAATGTTTATTCTTGGTGTTTATTACGAAAACATTATGAAACATCAATCATTATTAATTATGATAATTTACTAGAGAATCCCCTTAAAGAATTAATGGTTCTATATGATTGTTTTCCGAAAATAGAAAAGAACAAAATAATTCAATCCTTAGAAATAGCAGAAAAATTTACTTATAGTAATAAGCAAAATTCTTTTTTTTGGAAAAAAGAAACTGGAACTCACAAAAAATACTTTAATAAAGACTTAATTTCTGCTTTTAATAAAAAGTATGGAGATATTTTGTCCGAGTTGTCTTTGGATTGCGAGTATTCGTAAATAGTTTTCTCAATTTCTAAAAACTAGAATTACTATCGTTAAAACGGCCTATTCTAAAAAACTCAATGTTTATCTAGGTCAATTTGGCAACAGGTTTCCTGTTATTTATTATATTGATTTTCTATAACACTCAATTGTCGTCAGTAAATTTTCAATAAAAGGTGACCCTTAATTATCCGCTCATTTCGGTTGTAATTCCCTCTTTTAACCAAGGCCAGTATATTGAAGAGACAATTCTCTCAGTCATTGGTCAACAGTATCCTAATCTGGAAATAATTATCATCGATGGCGGCAGTACTGACAACACCGTTGAAATTATTCAAAAATATTCACGGCACCTACAATACTGGCATTCTTGTCAGGATCAAGGTCAGGCGGATGCCATTAATCAAGGCATGAAATTAAGTGCTGGCGAAGTACTGTGCTGGTTAAATTCAGATGATATGTATCTTCCAGGAACTTTACTTGATGTGGGGAAACGATTCATGGGTCGTACTCATCAACATCTTCTCCTTTACGGGGCAGCAATTACAATTCAAGAAACATCTGAATATCTTAAAGGTGGCTATCAAGTTCCTAGTGTTTTTGATAAATTTACATTAACCTATAAAGATCCAATTATCCAACCTTCTACCTTCTGGACGCGTCAACTTTGGAAATCTACGGGAGAATTAAATGTCAGCTATAACTATGTTTTAGATTGGGAGTGGTTTATTCGCGCTTCTAAAATTGCTGAATTTGAATGCGTTTCCAAATTTTACTCGGTATATAGATATCATCCTCAACATAAAACAAGTCATGGCGGTATTAAGCGGCAGAAAGAAATTATCGAGGTAGTTCGTAATTATTCTTCAAATTATTGGATCGAATTATACGATTATGTCTATGAAAATTATTCTAAAATTAAACAATTTATCCAAGAATGTAATCAGTTCAAATTATTTCAAGCTTTTGAGAGACTAAAATTTATGTCTCCACATATTTTAGTTGTCATTTTTTTTCCTGAGCTTAGAGGTAAATTGAAAAATATTGAAGATCTATATCAAGTTATTAGACTTTTAAAAGACTAAGAATTTAATAATGATAAATGTCAAGGTTGTTCATTTTAATACTTGGGGAGGCATCGGCGGAGCATACATCGCTTCCAATCGCCTGCATCAAGCATTAATTGATTTAGGCGTTGAATCAATTCTAGGATATGGGAAAAGTTTAAATGGTAGTGATTCTAAGATTAAGTACTCAAATTCTTATAAAGTTCTTCCTAAAAAATACCAGCACATCGAAAACTTTTTAAGCCAGTCTGCTAAACGATTAGGACTAAATGATATCGGAAAAATTTCTTCTTTATTTGTGAACCATGAAGAATACATCAATCAGGCTGATCTGATCAACTTACATAATCTTCATAGCAACTACTTCTCTTATTTGGTTCTTCCTAAGTTAACCAGTGATAAACCTGCAATTTGGACACTTCACGATATGTGGAGTTTTACTGGACACTGCGCCTATAGTTATGATTGTTCAAGATGGAAAATTGGTTGCGGTCAATGCCCATATCCGAATGTTCAGCCTGCTATTCGTCGAGATGCAACGGATTGGGAATGGAAACTCAAAAATTGGGTATATAGTCGTTCTAACTTAACCATTGTTACTCCCAGCCGCTGGTTAGGGAAACAAGCACAACAAAGTATGCTTAACCGTTTTGCGATTCATCATATTCCTTACGGCATTGATACAGAGGCTTATCAACCCCTTGATCCACAACTTTGTCGAACAGTATTGGCAATTTCTCACCATAAACATATTCTCATGTTTGGGGCGCAAAGT
>JBDGQV010000063.1:0-32611 GCA_042218725.1 Halothece sp.
ATAATGGAGAATTGAAATAAGAATTATCAGTTATTCGTTACAGCTTAGAAACATGACAGAATCCAGATCTCACGCCAGTACCATCAGAAATGCTTTATTCGGCGCTGCTATTGCGGGGGGATTAACCGTTCCTCTCTATCAACTCACCACCGCGATTATTAGCAGTTATGCCAATAAACCGTTGCCGGATAGCAACCAAACCGCTGCCATGATTGGGGTTGCGGTGCGCACCTTAGTCATGGGGGCAAGTGTCTTAGCGACAGCCCTCTTTATTTTTGTTGCCCTTGGCTTATTGTTGCTAGCCATGCAAAGCGGCATCAAATGGATGAAAAATGAGGAATCATGATTACTCTTGTTATTCTTCTTCCTCCTTTTGTGGGGGTTGCAATTGTTGCTGCCATTGTTGGATTTGTTCTCGGGCTTCTGGATACACGTCACTTTGCGAGGGAACTTCTTGGGCAATGCGGATCGCGGCTTGTAAATTCTCCTCTTCTGCTGCTTCTCGCGCGATCGCGTAAATTTCTTCACTCCATTGGTTAATTAAACGTTGCGCTTGAAAACGATAGTTATTGGAATTTCGCGCCGGCTGAACCCTCTCAATTGCTTTGGTGAAAGCTGATAAGTTATCCGCTTCTGCAATTTCTGAAGCTGCCTCAATGCTTTGTCTCGCCTGAAGATCCCTACGCCAGCGATCGATTTTAGTTTGGGCTTCTTGATAGAGGGCACGACCCTGTGAAATTTGTTGCGCCGTTTCAATGGCTTCTTGCAATTGACCCTCATCCGCTAAACGAGTCGCTTTTGCAATAATGGGACGGTCTTGAATGCGTTGCAACTGATCGCGCCAGCGATTAATTTTAGTTTGGGCTTCTTGATAGAGGGCACGACCCTGTGAAATTTGTTGCGCCGTTTCAATGGCTTCTTGCAATTGACCCCGATCTGCTAAACGTGTAGCTTGTGATATAATTGGCCTATCTTGGATGATTTCAATTTGATCGCGCCAGTTGGCAATGTCTTCTTGGGCTTCGGAATAAAGGGCGCGGCCTTGTTGGATTTGACCAGCAACCGCAATGGCAGAGCGATAAGCACTGATGCTGCCGCCGCGAGCAAGTTCTTTTGCCCGATTGAGAATCGGCTGATCTTCAATAATTTCAATTCTGCGATTCCACTGGTTTATTAAGGCTTGCGCCTGCTGATAGCGAGGATTGTCTCTGGAAACTTTTTGGGCGGTGGCAATTGCTTCTTGAAAGTCGGGAATTTCTCCTCCCCGGGCTTGTTCTTGGGCTTGGTTCAAAATTTTCACCCCTTGGATTTCCTTTTCCCACTTGCCGATGAGTGCCTGGGCTTTGTCGTAGAAGGGGCGTTTTTCTCCTAATTGTTGCGCTTGCGCGATCGCGTCTTCTAGGCTGGCAACGGTTCCCACTTTCGCTTGCGATCCAGCTAAGGCAAGGTCTCTTAAATCGGTGACTTTCTTGTCTAATCCAATATCATCTGGAATATTTTGGGCAATTTCTAATACGCGATTCCAATTTTCTTGTTCAATGTTTTCCTCGGCTTTTGCCATAAGGGTGTTTCCGACCTTTTGAATCAAGTTTTGCGCTTCTTGGTAGGAGTAACTCTTAGAATCAATTTTCTCGGCTTTTTCTACCGCCGTTAATAAGTTTTGCATGTTGCCCTTTTCAAAGGCAGCTTTGGCTTGGGCTAACGTTTCGCCGTATTGTTTTTCTTGTTCAATTTTGCTAATTAGTTCTGTGTAGCGACGATTGGCTAAATACTCATTATCGAGATCTACTAACTTGCCAGCTTCTTTAAATGCTAAATTCCACTCCCCTGCCTTAAGATGTTGTTTAACTTGCTTTTCAATAGCTTTCCCTTCTTGCCAAATATTGCGCCACCGTTTCTTTTGTTCCTCAATGACTTCCTGGGCGGCGACACTAGACGGAATTTTGTTAGCAATTTCCATAGCTGCTTCCAATTGCCCGGCTTGGAATCGCTGTTCCCCCAACTTTAAGACTTGTTCCGACCAGAGTTTAATATTTTTATCAATTTCCTTACGTAGGGGATGATCTTCAGGGAGATCCGAAACCAATTGAATGGCAGCGAGTAAACTATCAGCATCTCCTTTTTCTGCTTTAACTTGGGCACAGTATAATCGCCGCGAGCCCGAAGCCAATGGCCAAAAGACCGATTCACAGCCTTTTGGGGTATTTAAACTCAGCAAAGTTGAGGTGGCAAAATAGCCGGTGACACCGAAGCTAATCATGATCGCCGCAGCCCAAAACGGCCACCCGAACCATCGAGAGACTTTTTGCCAGGTCGTGAGAGAAACCGCTGTTTCACTCTTGTTTTGGGAAGTCGATTCCGGTTGCGAGGGAAGAGATTGGTTTGACATAAGCCATATCTGAAATAATGCAAGGGCTCATACTCAACGCAGAGTACAGGAGATTTCTCATTTATTCAGGGTAACACCAATTCCATATAGTTTCCCCATAATTGCGCAGCTTGGCTGCTGCTGCCGCGAGTGGGAGAGGCTTGATCATTGCCTAACCAGATACCGGTGGTGATATTGTCTTGGGGCACATAACCAATAAACCATAAGTCCACCCCCTGATCGGTGGTTCCCGTTTTTCCCGCTGCGTTGCGTCCAATTTGGGCAGCGGTGCCGGTGCCGTAACTGACGACCCCTTGCAACCATTGGGTCATGGTTTGGGCAATGCGAGGAGAAATTACAGCGCGATCGCGCGCAGCATCATTTTTATAATCATAAATTACGCGACAGGTTTCCCGATGATCAGGATTTTCACAATCTCCCCCGTCATAAATGCGAGTAATGGCATGGGGGCGGTTTTTCACGCCATTATTATCAAACACCGCATAAGCCCCGGTCATTTCCAAAACATTCACCTCACTTTGTCCCAATACTAATCCGGGAACAGGATTTAAGGGGGACTGAATTCCCAACTGCTGGGCCATATCAACCACTTGATTTAACCCCACATCTCTTGCCACTCGCAATGCCACCGCATTTTCTGATTGGGCAAGTCCCCTGGCTAAATCAATATTGCCGCTGCTACGCTGACACCCGCGATAGCTTTGGCCTTTCCAGGCAATCGGGGAACAAGAATAGGTACGCGAGGGAGAAATGCCTTGTTCTAGGGCTGCCGCATAAGCAAATACCTTAAAGGTGGAACCAGGCTGACGTTGCGCTTGCGTGGCCCGGTTAAATTGACTTTCCTGGTAATTTTTGCCGCCTACGAGGGCGCGAATTGCCCCCGTTTCGCTATCCAAGGTGACCATTGCTCCTTGATTATAGCCGTAAACTGCCCCTTGGTTATTAATATTCTCTCGCAGTTGCGTTTTGGCTTTGCGTTGCAGATTGAGATCCAGGGAAGTTTCCACAATAAAATTGCCTTCTGCTGCCAGTTCCGATCCCAATAAATCTTCTAGTTCGGCTAAAACATGATTATAAAAATAGGGGGCGCGGGTTTGGGAAAAGGTTTGTCTAGCTTCGGGACTCACTTCAATGCGAGAACGCCGGGCGCGTTGGGCTTGTTCCTGGCTTACCATGCCAAGTTTGGCCATGCGCCGAATCACGCGATCGCGCAGTTGCACAGCTTTTTCATAATTGCGAATGGGATTGTACGCATTGGGGGCGGGTAAAATCGCCACTAAGGTGGCTGCCTCTGATAAATTTACTTTACTGGCGGACTTATCAAAATAGAATTGCGCGGCATCTTCAAAGCCATAACTGCCGACCCCTAAATACACTCGATTCAGATAGGTAAGCAACAGTTTATCTTTGCTGTAAAAGGTCTCTAATTTCAGGGCGACGATCATTTCCCGGATTTTCCGTTCAATGGTATTTTTTCGCCCCACATATTCAGGATAAAGACTGCGGGCTAACTGTTGGGTAATGGTACTTGCCCCTTGCCGAATATCGGAAGCAGTTAAGTTAACAATGGCGGCGCGGGCAATCCCGATGGGATCTACCCCAATATGCCAATAAAAACGGGTGTCTTCAGAAGCAATCACCGCATCAGGAAGATAGGGGGAAAAGTCGGATAAAGATTCTAATTCGCGATGGGTGCCCCCTTGTATCGGACGCAAGGCAGTTTGTCCATCCCGAGAATACACCACCACTGGTCCTTGAACACCGGTGGGAAGGGGATCTACAGAAAACTTGGTCCATTCCAGGCCAATGATTAGGGCAAACAGAATGGCAATGCCAGCGACACCGTAGAGGAAATAAGAAGCACTTCTCAGCAACTTTGGTGGGGGATTATGATAAGTAACTTCTACCGCATCCGCGACATCAGGAGGCCCTAGCGTAAAGCGATCGCCATGACGCAGCTGAAAAGAAGACTGTTTCCGTTTACCGATATAAATGCCATTGAGCGATCCTTCATCTTGGACAAAATAATTCCCGGATTCATCCTGATTAATGGAAAGATGAACTTGACTAATCAACGGGTTGCGAATGACAATATCAGAGGCGCGCGAACTCCGTCCCAGCAAGTAGCGATCGCCGACTAAGGGATGTTTTGTGACCGTTTTTTCTTTCCCATTTTTAATCCGCAGTTCGGGAACTTTAGCACTGGAGTTTAAAGTTAAGGCCTGGGCTTGTACCGTTTGGATCGCTTGGGTAACAAATTGACTAAATTTGCGTTCTGACTGGTTTCGCTGATTCATTACGATTTCGGATCTCCGTTTTTTGGACGGCGAGACCGTTGGAAAAACGGCAAATTGGTAAGAATGAGAAAAGCAATTCCGATATTGATGCAAATATCAGCAATATTGAATACTGGAAATTGAATTAAACGAAAATCTAGAAAATCAACGACATAGCCAAATAAAAACCGATCTAAACCGTTGCCGGCGGCCCCTGCTAAAACAAAGCCATAGCCCAACTGTTCCCATTTCGGTAAGCGGGAACTAAACCAACCAAAAAGAATAAGTCCGATGGTAACTGCTAAAGATAACCAACGCAGCCAATCGCCATTGTCGGCAAAGAGACTAAACGCCGCCCCCCTATTAATGACATAAGTAAAATGGAAAACATCTTTCCAAAGCGGGATAGTGGTGCCAAGTTCTTTAAATGATTGTACCACCCAGATTTTCGTTATTTGATCGAGACTAAACCCAACAATGGCTGCGAGCCAAAATAGACGATTCTTTTTCATCAATAAAATAAAATATTGCGTAAGCCATAAGCGAAAACGGTGACGGCACACACTAACACCAGTTGTCCCGGTAAAGGTTGCCAGGAATATTCGACAAGAGTAGAACCTAATGGCAACAGGGTATCGAAAGCAATTAAATTAAAATAATGCAACCCCACGACATAAACAATTCCCACGGTATGAATGACAAGCAACCCCAATAAGCAACTTAATGCTAACCATTCCAACTGTTTGTCTCGCCGAAACGCTAAAACGCCACAGAACCAAGCCCCTGGAATAAAACCAACTAAATAGCCGAATGTCGGTTCTGCTAAATAGGTGATTCCCCCTCCTCGGGAAAAAACCGGTAACCAGGCTAAGCCAATCATTAGATAAGCCAATTGCGATAATGCCCCTGCCCGTTTGCCTCCCAGACAACCGGTTAAAAGCACAGCGCCAATTTGATAAGTCACTCCCAAGGAATGAATTTCAATTCCTTGTTCGGTCCAAGACCAAGGAAAATTTGTCGTAAAGGCTTCGACAAAAGTTCCCGCAATGGTCAAAATCAAACCAATGATTGTCCAGAGTAATTCATAGCTCGGAGATGACACAGACGATCCTTTAAACAGTGACCAATAAGCAGTGACCAGTGACCAGGCAATGCCATGGATGACGGTTCACTCTTAAAACTTTATCAACAATGTTGGCACAATCCCCATAACAATTTCTGATTCCAATTAAACGATCGCGCGATCGGTTAGAATTTCATACCCCTGGGAGGTCACTAAGACCGTGTGCTCATACTGTGCTGATAAACAATTATCGACGGTGACAACTGTCCAGCGATCGCGCAAAGTGCGAGTAAATTTCGCGCCGGCATTTACAATGGGTTCAATCGCCAGGACCATCCCAGCTTTCAACTTCACATTGGGAAGAGATTCATTTCGCGTATTAAACACAGCAGGGGCTTCATGAAGATTGCGTCCTACACCATGCCCGGTGAAGCCTTCCACTACACTATACCCGTTTCCGTTGACATAATCCTCGATCGCGCCAGCAATATCCAATAGATGATTCCCTTCTTTAACTTGTTTAATCCCCTCATATAAAGCAGTTTCGGCAACGGTCATCAATTCCTTAGCTTGAGAATTCACATTTCCAATAGCAATCGTGATGCAAGAATCACCATGAAATCCGTTTTTATAGGCGCCAGTATCGACTTTCAGCAAATCTCCCTGACGAATGACTTTTTTCGGACTAGGGATGCCGTGAACAACTTCATTATTCAAACAGATACAAATGGAACCGGGAAAGCCATAATACCCCTTAAAACTTGGCGTTGCCCCCATTTCCCGAATCCGCTTTTCCGCATAAGCATCTAAGTCTGCGGTTGTCATTCCAGCTTCAGCAATTTGGGAAATTTCTTTTAAAACAGTGGCAACAATGCGCCCCGACTCGCGCATTAATTCAATTTCTTGATCAGTTTTAATTTCAATGCCGCGATGGCGTTTCCGTCGCCGTGGCGTTGTTTTTTGCGATTGTAACGGTTTGGGTGAGAGAAGTTGCGTGAGGAAATTCATAAATTCGTTTTGTATTATAAGGACCTAGTTAGATTATTATACTGGGCTTATTTTTTTCAAAGACGATTTATTCAATCTGCCATTCATCGATATCAATTGCGACTTATTACTTATGATGTAGAAAAGGAGGTGATTGTTCAATGGCTATAGAGCAATATCGGCAATATATTCAAAAACTTCTTTCCGAGCGTGCTGATCGCATTTCCAAATCAAAAAAATCAGACGAATTTCAAGTGCAGACAATTTTTGATACTGAGCGCGATCACTATCAACTATTATATGTGGGCTGGCGTGGCAATAAGCGTGAATTTGGTTGTGTTTTACATCTTGATATTAAGGATGGAAAAATTTGGATACAGCATGATGGAACAGAAATTGGAATTGCCAATCAACTTGTCGAATTGGGAGTTCCAAAACAGGAGATTGTTTTAGCCTTCCATGAACCTTCAGTGCGACAATTTACTAACTTTAGCAGTGGTAAAGAAAACGTAAAAAAAGTTCAAAAATAATAGCGCGATCGCGCCAAGTGACACCATGTTTCAACCTAAAATTAACCATCAGCTTCATTGACAGTATTCTCTTTGTTTTGTCAATTTAAACAGCAATTTGATTAAAAGCGATACACTGGAATAAAGCATATTTAATATTGAAGGCAATTCTTTGTAACACAGGAACCGTAACTGAATTTCCCGCTTGTTTATATCGATGCGATTTAGCAAGTTCAGGCGGAAAGCTAAAATTCGGATTAAAACCTTGAAACGCAAGACATTCTTCGGGAGTAATTTTTCTAATTTGATTCCCAATTTTGACAAGCGGAACATTATGTCCACCAGTTCCCATATTCGCTGTTAAGGTTGGGCAAACCTTATTTTTATTTTCTCGAACGTAAACTCTTCGCCATTGATATAAGGTATCTTCTCTAACCAATTGTTGCTTTAGCTTGGAATAATAGGGATGATCCGGTAAGTAATAGTACGCGCGATCAACAGTTTTTTTCGTTATAATATCCTCTATTGTTTGTAACAGTTTGATTTTTTCAGGAATAATAAACTTGGCTGATTTTGATTGTTGATCTAAAAAAAGATTGTCCTTTACATTTTCGTTTAGACTAGCTACAATATGACCTTCATTTTTAAAGCCAACAATATAAATTCGTTCCCTGGTTTGAGGAACATTGCCATAGTCTTTAGAGTTCAAAATAAAGGGAATAAACGAATAATTAAGTTCTTTTGTTAAGGTGTCTCTGATAACCGTAAAGGTTCTCCCTTTATCATGAGAAACGAGATTTTTCACATTTTCTAAAAGATAGGCTTCCGGTTGAATTGCTTCGATAAATCTAGCAGTTTCAAAAAATAAATTGCCGCGCCCTTTTTGATCATGAAATCCTTGTCGATAACCGGCAATGGAGAAGGCTTGACAAGGAAATCCTGAAGTAATGATATCAACATATCCTAGCTGTTCCGGATATTTGATCTCGCGGATATCCTGTTCATAAAGCGGATGTTGGAAATTATATCGATAAGTATCGCAAGCCTTGGCATCAAATTCATTTGCCCACTTCACTGTATAGCCTTCATTGCTGAAAGCCATACAAATCCCGCCAATCCCTGCAAATAAACTGCCGACACTTAATTGCGTCATTTGATTACAATCCTCATTCTCAATGATTGACACTTCCGAGGAAATAGAATGATATTTGTCAGCCAACTCGAATTTTTGCAACTAATCAATGAATTTGATGACTGCTTTAATCAGTAACAATCGCTTACAAATACTTTTTCAAAAAGACATTTAACTTCTCTTTCGTTTCCGCAGGTACTTGATCAAACGGCGTAAGAATGGCATATTTCAAGGCAGAATGGGCTTCGGATTGAGGCGGATTTTCATTGATGCGGCGCACGGCTTCTTGAATGACTTTTTGGGCATTGATCGCGTTCTTTTTTAGATACTCAATGACCATTTCCACACTGACGCTATCATGATCCTCATGCCAACAATCATAATCGGTTACGAGCGCGATCGTACTGTAGGCAATTTCCGCTTCTCGGGCAAGTTTGGCTTCGGGAACATTGGTCATTCCCACAACTGTTGCCCCCCAACTGCGATAGAGATGAGATTCGGCTTTGGTGGAAAACGCAGGGCCTTCAATACAAACATAACTGCCGCCGCGATGGGGCGTTACCTCGTCTAATTGCAAGCTGGCAATAGAATCATGCAAAATATCGCCCAGTTTCTCACACACAGGATCAGCAAAGCCTACATGGGCAACAATGCCATCCCCAAAAAAGGTATTGGCGCGATCGCGCGTGCGATCAATAAACTGATCGGGGATCACCATATCCAGCGGTTTAACCTCTTCCTTAAGAGAGCCGACAGCAGAGGCAGAAATGATATATTCTACCCCTAACTGCTTCATGGCGTGGAGGTTTGCCCGAAAGGGCAATTCGGTGGGAAGCAGATGATGATTTCGTCCGTGACGGGCGAGAAATGCCACTCTGGTTCCTTCTAAGGTGCCAATAATGAAAGCATCGGAAGGATCGCCAAACGGGGTTTCCAGTTTCACTTCTTCTACATCTTGCAGGGCTTCCATCTGATATAGCCCACTACCGCCGATTACACCAATTTTTGCTTGCGCCATGATTGAGTTGTTTTGGATACAAATGCTACATTAGGTTATTTTAGAAGACTCATGGCAATAATGGGGATGGGGAGAGGGGAGAAGGCGCGATAACAACAAGAATCAGTGAAAGGAATAAGGAACAGGTAACAACTAAGTAACTATGCAAAATCAAGATCAACTTCGTTCGACTCTCCAGCGACTCGATAATGCGAGTTACAAAGCGTATAAAGATATTAAAGGCACCTACGACTTTATTGATTTCAAACTCATTATTGATTATGTTCAAGGCGATCCCTTTGCCTCCCCTTCACAACTGCGAGTGCAAGTTCCCCAGTCCATTGCTGGGTTTCCGCAATTTTTGTATCAGTCAACGAGTCGACAAGTTGCCCTGCGGGATTATTTAACGCGCCAGTTTCGCCAAGCTGCCGGTGAAATCAGCGATTCCCGAGGAACGGGCAAAAGCGGCTTAATTGCGATTACTTCGGTTGGACAAGAGGTATTGGAACGCAGTTCGGTTTTAGTTGATGAAGAGATGGTCGAAGCCCGGTTTGTCGTGGGCCTTCCAGCAAAAGGCCGACGCATTCTCGGTCGGCAAGCAGCGGAATTATTATGTGAAGATATTCCAGAGATTGTGGATCAAGCCCTGGTTTATCAGTCTTTAAGTCCGAAAGCCATTCGTCAGCATGTGGAAACGGTTGAGGATGCAGACTGGTTGCGCGATCAGTTACCGGAACGCAATTTAGTGGCATTTGTGCCCAATGGGGCAATTTTACCTCGTCGTAGCGGGGTCGATGATCGCCCCTTAAATGACCCCAATGTTGTTTCTTTTCAGTCGCCGCCAGAATTGCAAGTAAGTTTTGATTGCCCTAACCGCGGCACTGTAGAAGGCATGGGCATTCCCGAAGGCATTACCTTAATTGTTGGTGGTGGCTATCATGGCAAGTCAACCCTGTTACAAGCCCTAGAATTGGGAATTTATAATCATTTGCCCGATGATGGACGGGAATTGGTAGTGACTAATCCCGATGCGGTCAAAATTCGGGCTGAAGATGGCAGGAATGTGGTTGGCGTGGATATTTCTCCCTTTATTAATCAGTTGCCGCAAGGGCGATCCACCACTGATTTTTCCAGTCCCAATGCCAGCGGCAGTACTTCCCAAGCAGCAAATATTGTGGAAGCATTAGAAGCGGGGGCAAATGTTTTATTAGTGGATGAGGATACCACGGCGACCAATTTCATGATCCGCGATCATCGGATGCAGCAATTGATTAGCAAGGATAAAGAACCGATTACCCCTTTTATTGATAAAATCCAACAGCTTTATCAGGATTATGACGTGTCCACAGTTCTAGTGATGGGCGGCAGTGGCGATTATTTTGATATGGCCGATACCGTCATTGCCATGGAAAATTACAAACCCTATGAGGTGACAGAGAAAGCAAAAACGATCGCGCAGGAAAATCGCACGGAACGCAGTATTGAAGGGGGAGAAACCTTTGGTACGATTACCCCTCGCATTCCCTTAGCCAAGAGTATTGATCCCAGTCGAGGCAAAAAGGATGTGAACGTCAAAGTTCGGGATCAGGATGAAGTGTCCTTTGGCAGTGAAGAAATCGATTTAGCTGCCGTGGAACAATTAGTGGATCAAGGGCAACTGCGCGCGATCGCGGCTGCCATTGTTTATGCCAAGAAACAGTATTTAGATGGCAAGCGCACCCTGCCTGACATTTTAGATTTAATCCAGGAAGACATGGAGAAAAAAGGGTTAGATGTCATTACCCCTTCTCCTCAAGGCGATTTGACCTACTTCCGCCGCTTTGAATTGGCGGCTGCCATTAATCGCTTGCGCACATTAGCAGTGAAAAGTTAATTTTCCTCTTCACTGGCAGCTGCTTCTTTTTCTGCTTCCTCTTCCTCCTCAGCTGGGGGAACTAAAGCAACGGCCGCGATCGCGTCTTCCTCGTCCAATCGTTGCACCCGTACCCCAGTTGCTTGTCGAGATTGTCTGGGAATGGCTTCAGTGCCTTGACGGATAATAATGCCGCGATTGGTCACTAGCATCAACTCTTCCCCTTCATGGGCGACTTTCAAAGCCGCTAAACAGTCTTTTTTGCGGAATTTCATGGCGCTTAACCCTTTTCCGGCACGGTTTTGCAACCGGAATTGGGTAATGGGCACCCGTTTTCCGTAACCGCCCTGGGTAATGGCTAAAATCCACAAAGTTTCCTGTTGGGCGGGTTCCTCGACAGTTTCTTCTTCCTCGCTGTTTTCTTTCATATCGGCAATGACCTGCGCAGGGAGAATATCCATGCTAATCAATTCATCATCGGGCTTCAGTTTCATGGCTTTAACGCCGCGGGTTGCCCGTCCGAGGGGACGCAATTGTTCATGACTGGCGCGAAAGTGAATGGCCATGCCCTTGCGAGATCCGATAATGATGCTGTCGCTTTCTTTGGCAAGACGAACCCAGCGCAGTTGATCGCCTTCGGCTAGGGAAATGGCAATCAACCCATTGGTGCGAATGTTGCTAAAGGCGGACAGGGACGTTTTCTTGATATTTCCCTGTTGGGTGAGCATAATTAAATAATCGTCTTCGGTAAATTCTCGTACTGCTAAGACCGTGGTGATCTTTTCTTCTTGGCTAATGGGCAACATCTGCAGCAACGGCGTTCCTCTTGCCGTGCGCGATCCAATGGGAACTTGATAGGCATTCAGGGCATACACCACCCCGCGATCGCTGAAGAATAAGAGATGATCGTGATCGCAACAACTAATAAAATGCTCAACTTCATCATCATCTTTCATTTTCGCCGCCGCTTTCCCTCGGGTTGCCCGATTTTGCGACCCAAAGGCATTCACCGGCATCCGTTTGATATAGCCCTGTTCGGTCAGGAGAATGACGGCTTGTTCATTGGCAATTAAATCCAGATCCTCCAGTTCGCCATCGGAACTTTCAATGGTGGTGCGACGGGGCGTGGCATATTTTTCTTTAATATGCTTTAATTCAGTTTCAATAATTTCTTCAATGCGTTCCCGTCTGGCTAGAATATCCTGATAATCGTTGATTTTTGCGAGTAAATCTTCGTGTTCCGCTTGAATTTTTTCCGCTTCTAAGGCCGTGAGGCGTCGCAGTTGCATCTGGAGAATGGCATCCGCTTGCACCTCGGAGAGGCCAAACTGTTCAATGAGATTGCCTTTAGCGGTTGCGGTATCCGCTGCCCCGCGAATGATGCGAATTACGGCTTCAATATCTTCTAGGGCAATGAGCAATCCCTGTAGCAGATGATCCCGTTCTTGGGCTTTCCGTAACAGATAATTAGTGCGACGGGTGATGGTTTCTACCCGAAATTCAATGAAGATTTCCAGGAACTTCTTCAGGTTGAGGTGTTGGGGTTCCCCTTCCACCAGCGCCAACATATTTGCCCCAAAATTGATCTGCAGGGGCGTTTGTTTGTAGAGATTATTGAGAACGACCCTGGGGTAAGCATCTTTGCGCAGTTCAATGACAATGCGCATCCCTTCGCGATCGCTTTCATCCCGAATGTCGGAAATTCCATCAATTTTCTTATCATTGACCAGTTCCGCCATTTTCTCCACGAGGGTGGCTTTGTTGCTTTGATAGGGCAATTCGGTAATGACAATGGCCTCTTTATCCTGTCGCCCCCGTTGCGATAAGGTTTCAATGTCAGCAACTCCCCGCATGGTGATGGAACCTCGTCCCTCAGAGTAAGCCGATTTAATGCCGCTGCGTCCTAGAATTTGTCCCCCTGTGGGAAAATCAGGACCGGGGATATACTGCATCAGTTCCGTGGTACTGAGATCCCGATTGTGAATCAGCGCGATCGCGCCGTCTACTAATTCTCCTAGATTATGAGGGGGAATATTGGTGGCCATGCCCACCGCAATGCCAGAGGAACCATTCAGTAAGAGTTGGGGGACCCGAGAAGGGAGAACTAAGGGTTCTTGTTGCGACCCGTCAAAGTTGTCAATAAAATCAACGGTTTCCGACTCAATATCTTGTAATAAGGCATCCGTTGCCAAAGCCTGCAGGCGACATTCCGTGTAACGCATTGCCGCCGGCGGATCATTGTCAATAGAACCAAAGTTGCCATGGCCATTCACCAGCGGTTCACGCATGGAGAAGTCTTGCGCCATGCGCACTAAGGCATCATAAACTGCCGTATCGCCATGGGGATGATATTTCCCTAACACCTCCCCAACGACACGGGCGCATTTGCGAAAGGGACGATCTGCAGTGAGTCCCAATTCATACATGGCATATAAAATGCGTCGGTGCACTGGTTTGAGACCATCCCGCGCATCTGGTAACGCCCGACCCACAATGACGCTCATGGCGTATTCCAGATAACATTGAGACATTTCGTTTCTCAGTTCGGTCGGGATAATCCGCTGTTGGGAAGGGGTCATAACTTTAAAAAACTCCGTTTTAATCAGAATTTAAGGTAAAAGAGGGAAATTCCCTGATTTTTTCTGATTAGGGCAACTAATTTTTACGATTTACCTTCCCATTATAACTTGTAGCCCCCTGCTCAGGTTAGTGAGTTTGCCGTTAATTCGGCGATTTGATTCCGTACTGGATTATCGTTTTTTCAGCCTAGACCTCTAACCGTAACAACACCAAGAACAAAGAAAGGTTAATACAAAACTGGAACGCGAGCAGGTTAATGATCTCAAATCTATGAATCAATCTGCTCAATAGGGGATCATTGCTGATCTATCATTCGTGTCTCCCCATCTTTCCTTCGTTGGTTTAGTGATCTTTGTTCCGTAACGCAGAAAGAAGTTAAAGTGCTTATTTTATTGTTTCAATTTACCATCTTCATTCTTGATTTTCTGACTGATTTCCGTCAAGAAATTAGTTATATTTGATAATTCAGTATCTAACTCTCCCTTGATTGTCTGATAGACATCTAAGCTATATATAGAATAACCTTCCAAACAATTAAATATATATCCATGAAATTTTCTAATTTTAGTTTCTACACTTCTTATTATTTCCCAGTAAATTGGGATATCACTTTTCAATTGAGGAGCATTAAGTTTCACTAATGAGTATAGACGGAGTTTTTCTTCTAGTCTATATTGTGATTGTTCCAGATATTGTTGATAATAATTGGCCAGTTCCTTGATTTGGTTTGTATCATCAGCAATATTGCCTTTTAAATTGATATTTGTTTTACGACTGACTTCAACGAGATCTATATAAAAGCCATAAATTAATTCATATATTTCTTTAAGTTTTTCACTTGCCCATTCACTCTCTTCTATTTTCTGTTGTCTATGATATTCGACTGATCTTTTTTCTAAAAGTTCATTCTCTTGTTTGTTACCTTCTTTTTCTCTAATATTATTATTTTTTTGGCTTCTCAGAAAATTGATCATCCTTAATATTTAAAATAATAATAAAACACTAATAATGATACCTACTATTATATCTATACCGGTGCTGAAATCTACTATTAAAAGTAAGTAAGCAATTCATTCCCTTGCCCGTCATGTCTGTAACCAATCAAAATCGCTGTAGCATCTCTGTAATCATCCGGTTGAATCATTAATATAATGAGGAACAAGAAAACATATAAAAACCCCGCTTCTAAAACTCAAGGAAATCAGAAACGGGGTGGATGCAAGAAATAAGAATTAACGGAAAACGCTAGGCCGATTCATCACCCGTTAAACTGCCAATAATTTTGAAGAGAATTTGCATGCCTGTAAACGCTTGCCAACTAAATAATCCCAGTAACGCAACATTGAGAGTAATATGAGCATTACGGGCTAAGTTATTATCTTTCATGACAGGAACTAACGCCGCAGAAGTGGCAATGAGGGCAAGCATTCCTAGCCCCACTAATAGGTGAGGACCAACAAATAATTTACCATTATTGATATAGGTAATTGCCATTCCGCCTAAGTTTCCTAAGACTAATAGGGAAAGGAGAACGGAACCAATGATGTGATGTTTATTTCTTTTTTGAGTAAATTGTTTTTTGAGTTCTGTATCTTCTGCCGTACGAGTTTTCCGACTTTGTAATCCGGTATATAAGGCATAAATCGATACTGCCAATAAAATCCACATAAAGGCAGGATGGAAAAATTGGGACCACACTTTAACAGATTCTGGTAGTTCCATAATTGTCCTCTCTCTCGTCAAGGTTACCGTTAAAAATTGTAACAATTTCCCATTATATTAATCATTGGCTAAAACCGCTAATACAGCCTTTGGAGATAATTTATCCTTAAACCACACGACTTTGGCAGGAACATTCTGAAAGTTGACGCCGGCTTTGTCTAAATTGAGACGTTCCGATATCGCTAAAATAAGATTATCGACTTGCGCGCGACGTACTTGATAGAACTTTTTTCTCAGATACTCCGGCCGCCAATAACCGACAATTTCTAAGAGAAACTCGTCTCCGTTGGGATGGATCAAGCGAAAGTCGGGAATAATGACGCTGCCGGGAATGGGAATTAAATCTACTTCTCGTTCGAGTTTCCAGTCCGTTTTTTCTTTCTCCCACCGCTTAGCAAATGATTGTTCCAGCATACTGTCGTAGGGTTTCCCTGGCGGGTAATGGCTAACGAGACCGCAATTGCTATCGAGGCTGAATCGTCGTTTTCGAGTGGCTTTACTGTAACGATCGCGCGTCTCGATGACGACTTTCAATTCCCAACGGCTGACATGCAAGAGTGCCGGCAACAGTTTGGCTAACGCCAGCCCATAGCGAGTGCTGGATTTAAAAACACTGGCAGGCCCATCAATGGTAATGGTAAAGCCATGATCCGCATCCCCCTCAATATAAGCCATTAATTGAAAGAGTTTTAAATAGCGGAATAAGAGTTTATATTGCCCTGGAACATTGCGATGGGCGTTAATTTCAATGTAGGTGGCGCGATAAAGAATTCCTTGCACTTGGGAGAGATTGTAGCGATGCAATAAGGTTTCCGGTGCGGGAGCTTCAAAGTCGGTGAGAACTCGATTTTCTTGCAGATCGGCGTAAAGTCCTTGTTCGATGTCAGAGACGACCACTGACCGATTGAGTTCCTCGCTGAGTTCTGTTGCCAGTTGTTCCAGGGTAAGCTGACGGTTATGAGGGGTGGGAGTGGTGTAAGCGGCTTTGCTAAAAACGCGATCGCGCAGTTCTTGCGGTTCCAGGGGACTGAGAATTTCAAAGGTGGAAAAATGATTTTTTAACAGATGGGCTAAGCCCCGTTGAATGCGATAGTCGGTACTATCTCCTTCTAATTCATACAGGGCGCGATCGAGATCTTTTTGGGCTTTTCCTACATGATTTTGAAAACAGGAAATCAGTTGCTGGGCTAAATCAACAGCGCCATTATTCTCTTCGACTAACAGTTGTTTGGGAATAATACTTTCCCCATTTTGGCGATGAATTAAGTGCTCACTTTTTAACATTCACCGATTCATCAATTTCGATCTGTTTCATTTTAGAAGATAATCCTGATTTGATTCGAACTTGGGACTTTTTTACCCCATACTTTTTTGCCAACAGTTTAATTAATTCAGCATTGGCTTTTCCATCTGCCGGAGGAGACTGGAGGCGAATAATTAATCCTCCATCTTCTCCAGTTTCAATTTTTTGGTGTTTGGAATTCGGTTTAACTTTAACCGAGAGTTTTGGCATGGTTAAGGTTTGGGAAATTTTGTAATTTGCGCGATCGCACTGAGTTTTAATTCTCCTTTTCTCACGGCTAACTGATTAATTCCCAAAGAAATCCCCTCCATTTCAAAATTATTCAAGTTCAAAATATTACGGGCTTTATCCAACAAAGCGACAGTTAACTCCGGGGATAATTCTTTGCCTTCGGCATAACTGACCTCATCTAAAGAAACCCCTCTGCCCCCATCGCTAACGCGAGGAATCGTTGTAAAATAAGTCTGCTTCAGTTCGCCGGTTTCCTGAATTTTAATTTTAGCATCAATGCTGACACTGCCTTCTTCTAACAGATGACATTCTACCCCTAAAACATCTAACGTTACCGGTTGGTTATCAACCTGCATCTGTAAATTTTGCATTTGGGCTTGCAACGCCTCGGAATTAAATGCCCGGTTAATATCCCCATCAGTTAGGAGAATTTGTGCTTCCCCGCTACTGGTTTCCGTCAACTCAATATTGCCCATTAAGGCTTTCATCGGGCTAACCGCAATATTTTCCAAATTAATCAGCATTTTCTGCATCCGCAAATCTTTTTGCATCACTAACCCTTTGCCGTCAATGGTTAGCGATTCTAATTTGCCTTTCGCCAGTAAACTGGGATCCGTTTGGATATCAACCTTAAGTTTTTCCGATTCATCGAGTTGCGTAGAAAGAGCAAATTCTGCAATGCGATTTAAAGTTTGTTGTCCCAAATCCTGCGTTGCGATGGAAAACAGCATGATTATTCGTTCCTTAAATATGACGACCAGTTCATGACAGCATTTTTATATTATATTAAGTTATGTTAACTGTCGTCTTCACGAAGAAGGGGTTATCATTACCCAACTTAGCTTTCCAATTGCTAAGATAAAAGGATCTAACAAATCAGGGTGAAAGTTATGTCCAACAATCATCCAGCCCAAATTGGTGCGCTTTGGACATCGTTTTTATTGGGAACGCTGTTTCACACAGATCTTGCCCTAATGCCACTGTTTCATGACTTGGAAGTGGAACATTCCCATGCCGTTGCCAATCTCAATGCGGTATTTGGCTTCATGTTAATCTTTTTTCTCATTCCCATGTTCACGATTATTGCAACGACATTTACCAATGCCAGACCTTACCGCAATTTTCACTTTGGCTTAACAGTGGTGTATTCTTTTCTGAATTTGGGTCATCTCATTGCCGATATTGTCGTGGGTGCCCCTTGGTATCAAATTGTTTTAATGATCGTTTTGTTGTTGATTGGATTGTTATTAAACCTTGTCTCGTGGCAGTGGCTTAAATCAAAATCTGTGGCGAATAAGCAATTCGTCTACTAGAAATGCCATGTCTGAGTTAGTTAAGAAGTTCGGGGAGTGCATCTTCAGAAAATGGTATATTCCCTAAGCCAACTGCAAACGCAAATTAAGCATAACCCGGAACAATGGCGACCCTTAGTCTTAACCAATGGCTGTTTTGATTTGTTGCATGTCGGTCATGTCCGCTACTTAAAAACAGCTAAAGCCTTAGGTAAAACATTAGTTGTGGGAGTTAACAGCGATCGCTCGGTGCAACAGATTAAGCCTCAGAAAGCGGGTTGTCCGCCTCGTCCCATTTTACCCGAACAACAACGGGCAGAAGTAATATCAGCCTTAGCAGCAGTCGATGCCGTCGTGATATTCCCAGAAACAACTGCTGTCCAACTCATTAAGACCTTACAACCGGATATTTATGCTAAAGGGGGAGACTACACCCTAGAGAATTTACCAGAAGCACAAACTGTTCAAAGTTACGGGGGAGACATTGAGTTCATTGCTGTGGAAGTTCCCACCTCCACCAGCGAAATTATTCGGAAGATTTCTCTAAATGGTTAAAGTTGATAGAAATTAACCAATTGAGACGTTTGGGATTAAATCAACAATATTAATCGATCTTCGACAAGATTTTCAGTTTTTGAGGTACTTTTTGTTTCAAGGCTCTCTGGTAGTGTGACTTTATACATTATTGGCAACCTTTATCCATTAATATTCCAATAATAAACCGGTCAACACCTGAAGAGAGTTAACAAACATGATTACGAAAACATATCATCTGAAACTCAATAATCATGAGCTCAGAAAAAATCTTTATACCGGGCAGTGGCAATTTGAGTCAGAAAGCGGAGATAGATGGCTTTTTTACTTTCGATTAGGAAGATTAATTTGGTGTGACGGACCGGCTCATTGGAAAGATCCGCTATCCCGCTATGTAGCACATTACTGCCCAGAGATACAGGATAAACTAGAGCAAGAATTGACTCAAGATAAATGTTATTTTTTAATCGATTTATATCAACGCCAGTTTCTCAATAAAGATCTTCTATCAACCATTGTTAGTGGAATGGCCCAAGAATTTCTTTTTGATATTATCCAGTGTTCTCAAACGGAAACAATCTTAGAAACGCAACCTTCTACAGAAATTCCCAGTTCCTTTCCTCCCTTGAGTGAAATTGATCCCATCTTGAAAGCAGTGGAAAAAACTTGGCAAAAGTGGCAGAATGCTGGATTAGCGAATTATTCTCCCAATCTGTACCCAATTATTCAAGACGAAAGCAAGATTGAGCCAGCATGGATTTCCATGATCGATGGTTCTCAAACGTTAAGAGAATTAGCCTGGAATGCTAATCAAAACTTAATCGATTTTACTGAATCCTTAATTCCTTTGATTGATGATAGCGCGATCGCGCTGTCCGAAACACCGCAAATTCAATCCGATGCTAACCAACAAAAGGCAGCAAATCTAGTTCAGTCTGCACCAGAACAAACCGTTTCCCTAGAGGTGATTGTCAAGCAATTTCGAGGAAATCTTTATTTACAGGAATCTTTGAGTTATCAAACTTCTATTGATCAAGCGCAAAGGTTACTTCAACAAGGATATATTGTGACGTTAAGGGTGACATTTCAAGCGCAAAAAAACATAGACCCCACCCTTGCCAACCAGTTATTGAATCAGGTCGTACAAACCTTTCCCAACTGGGTAGAGGTGGAACAAACTTCTGCATTGCAAGATCGGCAAATGATGATTCAATTATCTCCTCACGAGCAAGAGGCATCAATTTAGCGATCGCGCGGATTAAACACTTCACTGAGTCCTTCTCCTAATAAAGATAAGCCCGAGACCATTAAGGTCATGGCAAAACCAGGAAAGAAAGCTGTCCACCAGATGCCTGTGGGGAGGGCATCTAAGGCTTGACGCAACGCGTATCCCCATTCCGGTACGCTTTCAGGCAACCCTAAGCCTAAAAAGCCTAATCCGCCAAGAATTAAGATGGCGTCGGCAGCATTGAGGGTAAACAGCACTGGCACACTTTGGATAACGTTAAAGAAGAGATAGCGGGATAAGACACGAGTTGGGGTAGCCCCCATCGCTCTGGCAGCTTCCACGAAGAGTTCCGTTTTGACACTTGTCGTATGGTTTCGCACCACCCGATAGTATTGGGGAATATAGGAAATACTCACCGCGATCGCGGCATTCAAAATTCCTCTTCCCACCACAAAAGCTAAGGTGACCGACAACAACAAGCCGGGAAGGGTGTAAATCGTATCCATCAAAAACAGTAAAGCGCGATCGAGGCGTCCGCCAATATAACCGCTAATTAAGCCTAAGGGGACACCAACAATTAAACTAATAGCAGTAGCAACGACCACCACCTGTAAAGCAGCGCGACTGCCAAAGAGGGTTCGAGAAAACACATCATACCCTTGGCGTGTGGTGCCAAACCAGTGTTCTGCACTGGGCGGTTGATGGATGGGATTGCTTAAAGAGGTGCTGGGATCTGGCAGCCAACCCCAACTTTCCCAAATGGGGGCAAAAATGGCAACGGTGACGAAAAATAGGGTAATGATCAATCCCAGTGCTAAGAGGATACGGGAGACACTCGGACGGAAGACACTAGGAAGTTTTTGACGAATCTGAGGTTTAGTGACCATTAATATTGATGCGTTGTTGTTTCCGGATTGCTATACTCCAGATTACAAGGAAGCAGCAAAGGCGCGATCCTCTAATTTTGTCAAGCATTATTAGTTTATTAAATGAATTAATTAGATTCAATCAGTATTTTGTATTAAAATGTGTGCTTTACCCTTCTTTACAACTTGAGTTGGCGAGGAATTCTTGACGAAATTGCGTTTTTTCAGGTATAGTACTAAACACAATAATCTACGAGGGTATTCTGTATTGGCTTCAGTGAAGAAGGGTCTATTGCTGATTCGCTCGTTGCTTCGTCTCAAATTTTGTCAAGTGTTTCCAGAACAAGTCGCATGTATTTTTGTTGCTAAATTTTAAGCTATTTGAATAGAGGTTGATTAAACAGTCATTATCTGATTCGTTTTTTTTGAGGAGTTCACTTGACAAGTTTCATAGAAAAATAACTTTGTCAAAAAGAAAACTCAGGGATCATGTTACCCTCAATAAGCAACCATCATAGCGATTTTTCATTCGTTTTTTGTTCAGATCGGACACATGACTCAATTGGATCCCGAAACTTGGGCAAATGAAATTCTAAAATTATGTCAAGCGAGTCCTGTGGGCAAACGTCTCCCTAATGCTTTCTACGTGCATCTGAGCGCCCTATCGGCACTTCCCTCGCAACTAAAAGCCTACGAACAGCAGGCAAAGACGCACATCGGCCAGGAAGTTGCTGACGCAACGCTGATTAAATTCAGTTTCAGTGACCCTAAAATATCCTATTTGTTTTATCCCACCTTTGATGAAGATCCCCATCCGCCTTTGCATGCCAGTTTACAAGTGGATTTATTAACGGAGGAAGTCAGTTATCGCCGCTATGATGATGCCGCCAATCCTCCCATCCTCCATCGCAAAGAAGCGTTTGTTACATCGGATTATCCTTACTATCAGCAATTTGTTCAACTGACTCAACAAGAGAAAAAGCTGGGATTGTTGAATCAGGCACGGTTTATTGGGACGAAACGCGAATGGGAACAACGATTGCGCGATCGCGCAGTGGAAATCAAGGGCCATGAAGTGATTGTTCATGACACCTCTGCGCCGCCAAAAAAGCCCAAAATTGAACGTCACAAAGCTGCCATTGTCCGTCAGCAACTTTCCCGTCCGGTGCGGGTTGCCCTAGAAGCAGAATTATTTACCTCCGACACCACCTTTTTTGACTACGGTTGCGGGCATGGGGGAGATGTCCAACGCATTGCCGAAAAAGGCTATGAAAGTCGCGGATGGGATCCCTATTATCATCCCGATGCCCCCTTGGTGGAAGCAGACATTGTCAATTTGGGGTATGTCATTAATGTTATAGAAGATACCACCGAAAGACGAGAGGCACTGCTGAAAGCTTGGCAGTTAACTCGACGCGTTTTAATTGTTTCTGCCCAAGTCTTGATTAACGATTCCGCCAACCGACAAGTGGCTTATGGCGATGGCGTCATTACGCGCCGCAATACCTTTCAGAAATACTATGAACAAGAAGAACTTAAATCCTACATTGATCAAGTCTTAGAAGTGGATGCGGTTGCCATTGGCTTAGGGATTTATCTGGTATTTCGGGATCAAGCGGAAGCAGAAACCTTTCGGGCAAGTCGATTTCGATCTTATGCCGCTACCCCTCGCTTACAGAAGCGCGTCCGCCGGTTTGAAGATTATCAAGTCTTGTTAACGCCCCTGATGGATTTTCTCACGGAACGGGGACGGTTGCCCGCTAAAGGAGAATTGCCGGAAGAACCGCAAATTAAAGCTGAACTGGGCGGCTTGCGACGGGCGTTTAAAGTGATTTTACAAGCCACCAATCAAGAAGATTGGAACGCGATCGCGCAACAACGCACGGAAGAGTTAAAGTTATACTTAGCCACTGCTTTACTGACCCATCGTCCCAAACTCAAAGACTTTTCCGATACAGTGCGAGAAGATATCAAAGGACTATTCGGCACGTTTAAACATGCTTGTGCCGAAGCTGAAGCCATGCTGTTTAGTTTAGGAGACCAAGCCGTCATTGAAGAAAAAGTTCGCAACAGCAAAATTGGTTTAAAACTGAATAAGAGTCTGTTGGTGCATCTCAGTTGTTTGGAAGAATTAGATCCCTTATTGCGTCTCTATGAAGCCTGTGCCAGTCGCACGATTGGACGCTTAGAAGAGGTTACTGTCGTGCAGTTTTATATCGGTAAACCGAAAATTGCCTACTTATCTTATCCTGAATTTGATTCAGATCCGCATCCAGCACTGAAAGCAAAAATGGAAATCAATTTAGGCGACTTAAAAGTGAACTACACCGAATACAATCAAAGCAATCCCCCCATTCTTCATGAAAAAGATAAACTCGTCAGTTCGGATTATCCGCTTTATCAAAAATTTGCTCGCCTCACTAAACAAGAACGGGATTGGGGACTGCTGGATGATTTTAAAGGAATTCGCGATCGCAGAGGCTGGTTAAAACGGCTGCAAGAACATGGCGCAGAATTGAAAGGCTATCAACTGCGTTGGCGCAAAGATCTGGATCCTTATCGCTTAAAAATTCTGAAAAATCAGGTACAGAAACGACGGATGCAACAGAAAAATAATCAACGAGAAAGCTAAGAATTGAACCACAAAGGCACAGAGGACACAAAGGATGGTTTCTTTGATTTTTGAAAATTGTTGCCATTGCAATTACTTTTAGGATAGAAATAATGAATCCCCTGCGTTGTCGGATTTCATTTTATCCTGCAACAATAATCCATCCCTGACAAACATGATTCCACAACAACTGACGCTCTCCAACTTCCTCAGTTATCAACAAGCTAGCCTTGACTTCACCGGATTTCATACCGCTTGTATTTGTGGGGCGAATGGTGCTGGAAAATCCTCCCTCCTCGAAGCCATTACTTGGGCATTATGGGGGAAAACGCGCACTGCTTCCGATGAAGATGTCATTAATACTGCTGCCAAAGAAGTGCAAGTGGACTTTCGCTTTCAATGCAATGGAGACACCTATCGCGTATTCCGCAGCCGACGGCGGGGACAAAGTGCGGCCTTAGAGTTGCAAGTCCAGAAACAGGATGGTCAGTTTCAATCCTTAACGGCGAAAGGGGTAAAAGCAACGCAGACAAAGATTAATGACTTATTGAAGTTAGACTATGACACGTTTATTAACTCGGCGTATTTGCGTCAAGGACGTGCCGATGAATTTATGATGCGCTCTCCTAGTGAGCGGAAAAAAGTGCTAGCGGAATTGCTGAAGTTAGACCAATATCAAACTTTATCGGAACAAGCCAAAGATATTTCCCGAACTCTGAAAGGACAAAGCGAACAGTTAGAACAAAGTATTGGCCCTACCGAAAAAGAATTAGAACAAGAGACATCAACGCAACAATCCTTAGAAACGGTTCAGGAAAATTATAATCAGTTATCTGCCACCCAAGAAAACGACCAAGCCCAACTTCAACATTTACAAACCTTAGATTATCAACGACAAACCAAGCAACAACAACTGGATTGGTACAACCAACAATATCAAAGCATTTCCCAAGATTGTGATCAACTCCAACAACAACAAACGAAAGTTCAAAGCCGTCTCTCCCAACTGAGTGAACTGTTAGAGCAAGAATCAGATATTCATCAGGCGTATCAACAATATTTGGATCTCCAAAAGGAACAAGAAACTCTTTCTCAAAAATTTCAAACCTATCAAGATCTGCAAAAACGACGTCAACAAGTTGAGCAACAAGAACAAAAAACCATTAATGATCTCAAGCTTCAGCAACAGCGTTTCGATACGGAATTAGAAAATTTAGAAACCCAAGCTCAAGAGGCGCAAAAAATACTCAATCAAGAGCAGGAAATTAATCAAGCGTTTAATGAATTGAAGCAAGCCCGAGAACGTCTCAAACAACTCGACCAACTGCAACAAGAAGTCTCCCCCTTGATGCAACGTCGTCAAACCCTACAAGTGGAACTTGAACGGGAAGCAGCGCGACGACAAGCTCGGTTGGAACAAATTGAAACCAATCAACAAGAATTAAAGCAACAATTGGCACAAGTGCCGGAACTGAAATCGGAATACGAAACAACGGAAGAGAAAATTACAGAACTGGAAAAAAAGCAAAATTATTCCCAACGTCTCCAACAAAAACAACAACAGCAACGGGCAACTCAAGAAAGACTTCAACAAGCGCAACAAACTTATGAGAAAGAACTTGAGGAATTGCTGAACAAGTTAGAACTCCTGAAAAAACCGGAAGCGGTTTGTCCTTTATGTGAACGTCCTTTAGATGAGGAACATAAACAGCATGTTACTGATAAAACCCATCAAGAATATAATTCCATTCAAAGTGAGAAGGAAACCATTTGGGAAGATTTAGCGAGATCCCAACGAGAGTTGGAAAAATGTCAGCAAGAATATCAAGCTATTACAGAGGAATTAGCGGAATACGAGGAATTAATCGCAAAACGCGGACAACTTTTATCGCAATTGGAAAATACTTGTGATATCCATGAAAAAATTTCCAATTTCAATCAAGAGAAACGACAAATTCAAGCAGAATTGGAAAATCAAACCTATGCCCCAGAGTATCAAACGGAACTGCAAAATTTAGAACAGCAACTGGCCCAGATGGATTATGATGAAAAGACTCATGCCGTTGCCCGAGAAAAAGTAGAACGCTTACGGTATGCTGAGCGCAAAGCAGAACAGTTAGAAGATGCCAAAAAAGAAATCCAACGGATTAATCAACGCAAACCGGAACTGGAAAAACAACGTCAAGAGATACAAGATCAAATTGCGAAGACGGAAACTAGCTTGCAAGAAAACTTAGACGCGATCGATGCTGAAATTGCTGAGTTAGGGTATACTTCCTCCCGCCATAATGAAGTTATCGCTGCGGTACGCGAAGCCCAAAATAGTCAATTCCAATATCAGCAACTGCAACAAGCGAAGGAAGAGTATCCGCAAAAGGAACAAGAATTAACTGAGATTCAGCAACGTCTGGAAAAGCGAGAACAGGAAAAACAAGACTGTCAGCAACAATTGGAAACGCTAACTAAAGAAATGGAAAATGTTAGCGATGTTCGTCAGGAGATTCAGCAACTCGAACAAAAAATTCAACAACAACGGCAACAACTTGATAACTTATTGTCGGAAAAAGGAAAACTGGAACAACGACTCAACTATCTTCATCAATTAAAGAGCAAATATGAGGCATCGAAAGAGCAATTAAAAACCCTAAAGCGAAAGCAAACCATTTATCAGGAACTCTCCCAAGCTTTTGGGAAAAATGGCATTCAAGCCCTGATGATTGAAAATGTATTGCCGCAACTAGAAGCCCAAACCAATCAGATTTTAACCCGTCTTACGGGAAATCAACTCCACGTTCAGTTCTTAACCCAAAAAGCTGGAAAATCCAAATCCAAAAAGCAAGCAAAACTCATTGATACCCTCGATATTATTATTGCTGATGCCCAAGGCACTAGACCTTATGAAACCTATTCCGGTGGAGAAGGATTTCGGATTAACTTTGCCATTCGTTTAGCCCTTGCAAAATTGTTAGCCCAACGGGCAGGAACTGCGCTTCAATTACTAATTGTTGATGAAGGCTTTGGTACCCAAGATGCAGAAGGATGTGAACGTCTCATTGCCGCTCTCAACGCGATCGCGCCTGACTTTTCCTGTATCCTTGCGGTTACTCACATGCCCCAATTCAAGGAAGCCTTCGAACATCGCATTGAAGTTACCAAGACAGAACAGGGTTCTCAACTTACCCTGTCTTCCTGAAACGCGGAGCGCGATTTGCTTACATACACTTTCGGTTATGTGTCAAGGCTTAGATACAAAATGTTATAAATCCATTTTTTAAATTGATGCGATCCGTTGCTTGGCTTTTTCGGCAATCCAACAAATGGGCAACGCATCTCCGGTTTTCTAGTGCTAATTTTTGAAATTGAGTTACACCTACCACCCATCTAACGTTAATTTATCAAAAAAACGGTTGATGAGCAAATCAATGTTGCTCTAATCCTTTCAATTCGTTCCAAGTTAAGAAAAGTAACGCTGTTGATAGAATTAAATATTTCAATTGGAAACCAAAAAAGCTTTAGTAAAACTAATGTCATTACGCTGTTGGCATTGGCAACTTCCTTGCAGATTCGAGTTAACCAGAGACAATTCCCAACAGTATGGTGACTAACTGATATAACAACGGGGCAATCAGGAGTGCCGGAAGAAATGCTGCAACGCGAATTTTGGCAAGTTCTAACAAGTTGAGACCAATCCCCAGAATCATCAAGCCGCCAATGCCGCTAATTAAAAGAATGACGGGATGATTTCCCGGATCAGTGATATGGGAGGCAAACAAACCGGCTAATAACGAAATTCCCCCTTGATAGACGATAATCACCAATACAGAAAACCCTACACCAATGCCATAGCGACTGGCAAAGGGAATAGAAGCAAAGCCATCCATCATTGCTTTAATCACCAGCAGGGTATTGTCTTCTAACAACCCATTGTTCAAACTGCCAACCAGGGCCACAGGACCGACACAAAACAGAATACTGGTAGCAACAAATCCTTCCGTAAACTGTCCAGAGTGACGGAACCGATATTTGAGCCAATCGCCAATGTTATTCAGTCTTTCTTCAATGCGCCACCATTCTCCTAAGGCACCCCCAACAACGATGGCAATGAGTCCTAAAATTACTCCTGGCAGATTGCCCACTTCTACCTTGGACAAATCCCCTGCCATGGAAATTCCTAGCCAAAGCGTGAGTAACCCAATCCCTTGGGGAATAATTTCCTTAATTTTTGGCGGCAGCCGTTGCTTCAGCGCTAAACCAATCAGGGTTCCAATAATCACCGTCGCGACATTAATCCAAGTGCCGCTGGTTTTCAGCCAAAATTCCGCTAACATGATTTAAGGTGGTCTCAAGCAAACGTCGAGAAATCCGAGTCAAGAGGTACATCTTGCCAACGGCCATTTCCTACAGCTTGTACGGCTTCTTTGAGATCAATTTGATTGGTATAGAGAGCGCGTCCTAAAATTGCCCCAGTTACCCCAGTTGGTTCCAATGCCAGTAAACTGAGCAAGTCGCTAACAGAACTGAAACCGCCCGAGGCAATGACAGGAATCGAGATTGATTGGGCTAACTCTCTTAGGGCCTCAATATTAGGACCAGTTAAGGTACCATCGCGATAAATATCGGTGTAAATAATGGAAGCCGCTCCTTGATCGGCCATCTGTTGGGCTAAATCTGTTGCCATGATTTCAGACGTTTCCACCCAACCTCTCGTTGCTACTTTCCCGTTGCGGGCATCAATGCCAACAGTAATTTGTTGCGGAAACTCCTGACAGAGGTCTTTTACTAGTTGCGGTTGTTCCACAGCAATGGTTCCCACAATGGCATTACTGACACCAAGGGATAAGAGTTCAGAAATACTAGCGCGATCGCGCAATCCGCCGCCAACTTGCACCGGGATGGAGACGGTTTCCACAATTTCGGCAATCATCGCTTGATTCATGGGTTTTCCCGCTTTTGCCCCATCCAAATCCACTAAATGGAGACGAGTTGCCCCTTGTTCTACCCAATGCTTTGCCATCTCCACAGCGCGATCGCTGAACACTTCTACCTGATTATAATCGCCTTGGTAGAGACGAACACATTTGCCATCCAATAAATCAATTGCGGGAATAACGTCCATTTAACTTAACTTTACCAATTCAACATCTCCTGATCTTATCCCTTTTTGAAAAGACTAGTGCTCTGTCAAGCTAATTGTGACGAGTAGCGTTCAACCGATTAGGTCCTTCCTTTGCCCTTTTCCCCTTACCCGTCAATTGAAAATTGACAAACCACTAGGGAGATATCAATCCATTACATTAGAATCAAGACAGCAACAGGGCTAAACGATACCTATGAAACGACGTGAACTTTTAACCTTAGTTGGACTAACCGGTCTTGGCGGCATTATTGCCACGCAACTGCCTAACTTCAATCAAGCCAATGCCCAAGGCAATGCTGAATTCGAACCAGACACTGATATTAATCTTCCGCAAGGAGAACCGCGTCTGCGTTTTGTTTCCCTTGCCGATACGGGAACTGGGAACAATGGTCAATATGCTGTCGCCAAAGCAATGACCCGCTATTATCGCCAAGCGCCCTTTCCCCTGGCTATTCTAGCAGGAGATAACATTTACAATAACGGCGAAATTGAGAAAGTCGAGGCAGTTTTTGAACGTCCTTATCAACCGCTTCTCCAAGAAGGCGTAAAATTTTATGCCTGTCTCGGCAATCATGATATTCGCACAAAAAACGGCACTCCCCAAGTGGAATATCCTGACTTTAATATGCAGGGAAGATACTATACCTTTAGGCGGTCCATTGTGCAATTTTTTGCCCTTGATACCAATCCCAATGCCAACTGGGATGATCAACTGGAATGGTTGGATGAAAAACTCAACCAATCTAACGCCCCTTGGAAAATTGTCTTTGGCCATCACAATATTTATTCCTCTGGGGTATATGGCACCAATGAACGTTTAGTGTCGCAACTGACGCCCTTATTGAAACACTACAATGTTCAACTTTATATTAATGGCCATGAACATCATTATGAACGCACCCAACCCATCAATGGAACCACATATTTAACTTGTGGGGCTGGGGCAAATCCGCGTCCTGTGGGAAAATCCGATTGGACAGCCTACGCCAAGAGTGAATTGAGTTTTGCGGCTTATGATGTGTATGCCGATCAAATAGCACTGCGAGGCATTAACAAAGATGGCAAAATAATTGATCGCGCCCTTATTCCTCGTACTACCTAACGTCCATTAAAATCAAACATGTTGTCTCAACGCCGCCATCGATTTGTTATTTCCCTCATTTGCAGCTTTGTTGCCAGTTTTCTCACGGCTTGCAACCCTGCCCTGGTTGAAGATACCGCTTCCGAAAAGCCGCAAGTTGTCCAAGCCATTTTAAGCAATCCCAAAACCTTTAATGCCATCCTATCCCAAGAGTCCCCAAATGTTTTTGGCTTAACCTATGAAGGGTTAGTGGATGAAAATCCCATTACTGGAGAAGTAGAACCGGCTTTAGCCAAATCTTGGGAAATTTCCGAAGATCAAAAAGAAATTATCTTTACCCTTCGCGAGAACTTAAAGTGGTCGGATGGCGAACCGTTAACGGCAGAGGATGTCGTTTTTACCTATAATGATTTAGTCTTCAATCCCGAGATTCCCAATAATCTTCGTGATAGCCTCCGCATTGGGGAAAGCGGAAAATTTCCCACAGTGGAAAAATTAGATCCGCAACGGGTTAAATTTACGGTTCCGCAACCCTTTGCCCCGTTCTTGCAAAGCACCGGCATTCCCATTATGCCCAAACATGCCTTAGCCGCATCAGTGGAAAAAACCAATGCAGAGGGGAAACCCCAGTTTTTATCAAAATGGGGCATTGATACGCCGCCACAAGACATTATTGTCAATGGTCGTTACCAACTAGCAAACTACTCTACCAGTGAACGGGTAACCTTTAAGAAAAATCCTTACTATTGGGAGACAGACGAACAAGGAAATGAACTGCCCTATATTGATCGCGTAGTGTGGCAAATTGTCGAAAATCAAGACACCGCCTTATTGCAATTTCGTTCCGGCGGTCTAGACTCAATTAATGTCACGCCCGACTATTTTTCGCTTTTAAAACAAGAAGAAGAACGAGGCAACTTTACCATTTATAATGGCGGTCCCCAATACGGCACCAATTTTCTTGGCTTTAACTTAAACACAGGCACTCGCAATGGGAAACCCCTAGTTGATCCAGTTAAATCCCGTTGGTTTAACACCCTCGAATTTCGCAAAGCAGTGGCTTATGGCATCAACCGCGAACAAATGATTAATAACATTTTTCGAGGGTTGGGAGAAAAACAAAATTCGCCCATATCTGTCCAATCTCCTTACTATTACGATCAAGTGAAAAGCTATGGCCATGATTTAGAAAAAGCAAAAGAATTGCTATTCAGTGCCGGCTTTCAATACAACAAACAAGGACAATTATTAGATGATCGAGGCAATCGCGTTCGCTTTACCTTAATTACCAATGCCGGGAATAAAATTCGCGAAGCCATGGGCGCACAGATTAAACAAGATTTAGCCGATTTAGGAATTGAGGTCGATTTTACGCCCATCCAGTTTAATGTTCTGGTAAATAAACTTTCCAATTCTCTTGATTGGGAATGTCATTTATTAGGGTTTACCGGCGGCAATGAACCCCATTTTGGAATTAATTTATGGCGAACCGATGGCAATCTACATACCTTTAATCAATCTGCCCGTTCTGGCAGTACGCCTCTAAAAGGACGAAAAGTCAGACAATGGGAAAAAGAAATTGAAGACCTTTATATCCAAGCCTCCAAAGAATTAGACAAAAGCAAACGTAAAGAACTGTATGCCGAAGCCCAACAAATTGTTCAAGAGCATTTACCCTATATTTATTTAGTGAATCCGCTGTCTTTACAAGCAGTGAGAAACCATATTAAGGGAATTCAATACTCAGCCCTCGGTGGCGCATTCTGGAACATTGAAGAATTAAAATTATCGTCGGATTAATTGGCAATTTTATCAACCAAAGTTTAGTTGGGAATTAGTACAATTAACGCAATTATTTGAGATGGAATCAAAACCTTTAAAAGCCATATTAAATGCGGTTGCCACAGGAGAAATGTCTCCTGAAACCGCCCAAGAAAAACTCAAAACTATTAGCTTTGAATCCATTGATGAATTTGCCAAAATTGATCATCATCGCGCTAAGCGCACTGGTTTTCCTGAGGTAATTTGGGGACCTGGAAAAACCCCGGATCAAATTGCTCAAATTATGATCAAAATGCGCGATCATCATGATTCAAACACTTCCGAAACCGATCGCGCTCAGATCATTATGGCTACCCGCATTGAACCGCAAGTCTTTCGGCAACTGAAAAGCCATATCCGAGAACTGCAATATCACCCAGTACCTCGCATCTGCGTTTTAGAAACTGCCCCGCCGCCCTCGCAACCGGGAACCATTGGGGTAGTTAGCGGCGGAACTGCCGATATTCCAGTTGCCGAAGAAGCTGCCCTAACAGCGCAACTATGCGGCTTTACCGTAGAACGCCTCTGGGATGTTGGGGTAGCCGGGATTCATCGCTTACTCAGCCATCGAGAATTGTTAAGTCAAGTCGATGTGTTAGTTGTGGTTGCTGGCATGGAAGGGGCACTCCCGAGTGTGGTTGCCGGAATCGTGGATTGTCCAGTCATTGCCGTTCCCACCAGCATTGGTTATGGTGCCAGTTTTGAAGGGATTGCGCCGTTATTAACCATGCTAAACTCTTGTGCAGCGGGGGTAGGAGTCGTTAATATCGATAATGGTTTTGGCGCTGCGATTCTCGCCGGACAAATTTTGCGAACCGCAGAAAAAATTCATGGCTAATCCTTTGACACCAAGCCAATAATTGAGTAGAATTAATAATCAGTCTCATCCTTGGAGAGGTGGCTGAGCGGTCGAAAGCGGCGCCCTGCTAAGGCGTTAGGAGGTTTACGCCTCCTCGAGGGTTCGAATCCCTCCCTCTCCGTTCCCGCAACTAAACTCTAT
>JBDGQV010000064.1:0-4372 GCA_042218725.1 Halothece sp.
TAACGCCGTCAAGAGCGGAAGAAACGGGAATTGAGTTGGATCAGGCGGCATACCAGAACGAAGTGGCGCTGCTTTACTACAACGAGGTGCAAAATGCGATCGCGCAAGAACTCCCCATCTTCATCGTGGAAGGAGAAGGAGTTGTAGATGCGCTGCGGAAATTAGGGCTCACAGCAACTACCAATATTATGGGCTCAGGCAAGTGGAAAGAAAATTACACCAAGCAGCTACAAGGGGCAAAACAGGTCGTTATTGGACCGGATCGCGATACCGTAGGAGTCAAACACGCCGAAGCCGTCGCAGACAGTTTAGAAGGGGCAGGAATGACCCCACAATGGCTCTATGCCTACCCCAACTGCGGTCTATGGTATCGCTTAGAAGACAGTGGCGGCTTAGACTTGAAAGATTATCTGGAGGATTATCCCAGTATGAGTGCCGACGATTTATTCAATCTGATTGAGCTGCATCGACGAAAATTCGAGTTAGCTTACGAATCGGATCATGACAGCCCAGACGAGACCGAAGATGCCCATCAGGACCGGTTTCCCGACATTAAACAGGAAATTGACCGCATTTTAGCGTCCAATTTAACCGGCAGCGATTTGAAAATCGCCTTAACCAATTTGGCAAAAGCGGCCAAACAACCCTTTAGCCAGATTATCTCCATCTATAATCAACGCTATGACGAATTCCGAAACGCAGAGGAACTAGCGGAACGCCGCGCGGAATTAGCCGAGATTCTAAACAATAAAAAGGCTGACATTGATATTGCCGCCATTTTCCCTGCCCCGCTAGCCAAAGCCATAAAACAGATGGCGAACTGGTTGGGGGTGCGACCGGTTACCTTTGCCACGGCATTGCTGTGCGGCGTTTCCGCCCTGCATCATACCCATTCCAAAGTTTGGCTCAATCAATCCTGGGGATTTTCAGTTACTCCTAATTTATTCGGCGCGATCGTGGCTGAATCTTCCCAGAAAAAATCGCCTATCCTCAACTCCATGGTCACCAAACCCTTGATGACCCTGCAAAAGCAGTGGGAAGCCCAATATCAAGAAGAAATGGAGGCGTACCGCAAACAATTAAAAGAGTGGAAGGAGAACAATTGTGAAGGAGAAGAACCCCAGGAACCGCGCCAACGCCTGGCTTATTTCAGCAATGCCACCTCGGAAGGCTTAGCTGCCCAAGCCACCAAAACCCCCGACCAAGGGATGATGTATCTGCGGGATGAATTAGCCGGTCTCTTTAATCAGCTAAACAAATACGGCAACGGCAAAGGAAGCGAATTGGAAGACTTGCTCAGCTTCTACGACGGCACTGGCGGTTGCAATCTCCGAGTGGGCGGCGCTTCGGCAAACTTCTATGGCGTCTTGGTTAGCTTGTTTGGCACCGTGCAACCGGAAGTGTTGCGGAAGTTAATGGGCAACATGGACGACGATAACGGCTTGTGGGGACGGTTTTTAATGGTTTACCAGCCCTTAGCCCAATCGGTGATGGAAGATGACGCCGGCGGGGTGAATCTGGATGACCTCATCTATAGCATTTACCGAGATATCAATGCCAAGAAATCCGCAGAAGACTATACCCTAAGCCATGAAGCCTTCCAGTTGTTCCGAGATGCCTACAACCATTATGAACAATTGCGAACGGCGTATAACACCAAACCGGCGTTACGGGCGATGTATGGCAAAGCGGAAGGACGAATCGGCAAAATCGCCGTTAACCTCCATGCCATTAAATGCGCCATGGCAAATGAAGAAGATAACCATGTTATCGACGCCGAAACCATGCAAAGCGCGATCGCGCTCAATAACTTCTACATTAGCCAAATTTTAGCCATTCACGGCGAACTCGACGACGAAGCAGGATTATCCGGACTACTCGCCAAAATTGTCCAAATTGCGGAGAAAGCCAACCAACCCATCCGTGCCTCAGATGTTATCCAAGCCTTGCCCAAACGGGAACGGAAACCGGCAGCGGAAATCAAAGAACAGTTCTACGAATTGGAACGATTAGGCTATGGGGTCACCTCAGGAACCAACCGCAGTCTCAAATTCTCCCTCACTGACGGGGATCAAACCACCCAAGAACAACCGCCCAATTCCGACCCGCCACAGCCAAATTCTGAACCAAATAGTGGTCAATTGGGACAAGGTTTGGACCAAGCAACCAAACCTGAAACGCCTACCAATCAAGAAATAGACAAAACATTTGGACAACTTGGTCAAGATCCATCCGCTTCTTTGTCTAAGGAAAACGCCTCGGAATGGAAGCAGGAAGAAAGTTTGGACCAACACCAAGGACTTAACCAAAACCGTCCCAACTTGCCAAAGCAATCGCCAAACGCCCACAGCGAGGAAAATCTAAGTTTGGACAATTCTGACCAAAGCACGACCAAACCAGGCGTCAATCAGGTCGAAGACAACCAAACCAAAACTGATAGCGTTGAAGACAAAACAATTGATTGGGTCAGAATCGATGGTGAAGTGTTCCGAGTGGCTACCCAAGTTGGAAACACCCTTCATTTAAGAGAATCTGGCTTTTCTAAGGTCGTGCGCAAAGTTCAGATTCATGAGGTGGAGATAGGCGGATATAAAGACTGACCAAAGAAAACCAGTCTGATTCTGTGTCGGGATTGTTCCCCCATTATTTCACTAGGAAACCTTAAACTTAGGAGACAAACCATGCTCGAAGAAATTAAAAACCCCTCATCTTTGAAGGAATTTCACATTACAGCCCGAGACCTGCTCAATCTTTTTAATCGAATCCTTCTTGAAAATAGTGGGTGGTTAAAGAGTTATCAAACGGAAATCGAGGGGGGGTTCCCTTCAAAATTTCTTGTATTTACTCTGAATCGGATAATGGCATTCGTTGGGTAGGTGAGTCTATAGAGCAGGGGATTCTCTATGCTGAATGTAATAGTGAAGAGGAATTAATTGATAATATCGTTAAGTTTTTTAATGAGCCTGATGAATTTTAGGATGATTGGAGTGAGCTTCACTTTGATCTATATCGGAAAAGGATAATATCTCAATCTAAGCGATTTTACTTAAAGTACCACATTAATTATGAATTATTTATCCCTATTTAGGAACTCTAAAAACACGTTCGAAAAAACCATTAATCTCTTTAGCAACACCATCTAAGTCAGGGAATAAAGTTGTGTAATTAATTCCTGTGAATAATTCAAGATATGTATGTAATGTATATTTGTAATTAGCTGGTATTATAATTTTTGCAATTCTATTTATAGTATCATATTCTCCCTCTTTTATCTCTTCCAATGCCTTCATTTCTTCGAAATTTTCTGGATATGGGAATATTGTGAAACAACTCTCTTGAGCATAAACTCTTGGGTGATTAGTAGGTTTTGGAAAAAAAGGTTGTATATTTTCGATAGAACTATCATTACTTTCTAATTTACTATTTATTATTTTTCTATTCTTCACACTTCGCCAGTTATAATTCAATAAATATACAACACCATCTATTCCTTCACCTGATGGAGTTGAATAATAATTAGAATTATATACAGCAAAAAATAAAGCTTTTAATGGATTAGTAGTCCAATCTAGTAGCCGAGTAGGTATTCCCAAATGTTGAGCTTTTACAAGCTGTTCTAATCTATTTAAGTTTTCTGTATCCCCTACCTTCATTGAAAGTTCTTCAAACCGTTCCATTATTATTTTTTCTAATTCCAACCAATTAATATCGTTAATATTAGAAACCCATTCAGGAACTTCACCACTCTCTACACCAACTGGTATAGCAAATTCTTTAAAGTTTCCTGTTTTCTTTAAAAAATCAAAAAACTGTTTAGGAGAATTATTAGTGTTTCTTGCTATAGAAGGTTTAGCCTTTAATGTTTGACTACCTTGTTGTTTTCTAGATTGACCTCGATATAATGTATATTGTTTAGCACCTTTTTTTTGTATAGTTTCCAAAAAAGATTCTATCGATGGTTTTTCTAATACAGTTTCTTCAACAAGAATTTTTGAAGTCATCAATATCTTTTGTTGAATTTATCGTCAGTCATTTTTATTATTTTAACTAATTGCAAAACGTAGTGCTATATAGCACGAGGCACACCGCCCCAAACAATGAGCGCAAATCCCACTAAAATGACGAAACTGCTGTTAATTTTCACTGCTTTTCACCAATAACGTGACCTCAGCAGTAATGGTCAGATTATTCTGATTAATAATTTTGACCCGTCGCACCCGCCCGGCATAGGGAGAGCGAATGACGCTTAACTCGCTGATTTGCTGATTTAAGTTATCCAATTTTTCCCTCAGTCGTAAAACATCCATTTCTCGCTGTCGCTGACTGGCTTGGGCTTTAGTGAGATTGAGATTGTAATTGTAGAGTTCCCGTT
>JBDGQV010000065.1:0-1312 GCA_042218725.1 Halothece sp.
CGATGCGGGAACGTATGGTATCAGCATTTACCATGTCTTCACGTTTGGAATGGGTATTTTGGGATAGTGCTTACCGAAAGCAGCAGTGGCCGGTTTGATGGATTTTCCAGATTTAGGTTTGGGGAAAATCAAGTGCCATTTCCATGATTGCTATAGGGAGTAAAGGCGCGATCGCGCTTTCTAGGTTAGTTGCAATTGCTCGAAAACTAGTGCCTCTACCAAGTGTCCCCGTAAGACAGCCCCATTAATTGCGTACTTTCAGCAGCCTAAATAATGGCGCCCCGATTCGGACAATTCCAGCTAAAAAGCAAATTATGGCAATAAGTTGAGCAAATTGCTCATAAATTAACCCAAATATAATAGTCATTCCATATGTGGAAACAATAAAAATCGCAGAATACTTTGGTTGTCTTAAGCCACTGTTTGAAATTGTGAAGCCAGCTACCTCATTAAGCATTTTCAGTGGATTTAGTATAGCGGCATCCAGATGTACAAGTTTCCTGAATTTCGACGGCATACAAACCGGGGAGACCGGCTTTCTCCAATTGCTGGAAAATCCATCTTGCAATTTCTTCACTGGTTGGATTATCCAAACCGGTGGTTTCATTCAGATAATAATGATCTAAATAATGATCTAATAAAGGCTGGATATATTTTTTGATTTCACCATAGTCCATAACCATTCCCTGTTGTGGTCCTTGTTGAACTAAATCTTTTCCTTGAACATAAACTCTTCCTACCCAACTATGTCCATGCAGGCGACGACATTTGCCATCATGATGAGGCAATCGATGGGCAGCTTCGAAAGAAAACTCCTTGTAAATCACCCACTGATCCATTACAGTGTGTCCGCTGGCTTCGATAAGAACGATTAATCTTCCTCTCACAGTATAGTTGAAAGTATTATGAATGAGACTGCCCGTCCCTATCCCCGCATTTTAGTCATTACATCTTGTACTGGGGAAAAGCGACAAAAGCCAATTAACCAATTAATTCAGTCGGACTTCTATGAAACTGAACAGTTAAAGTCTCGCGAGGAAGAATTAGCTGATTTCGCCACACCTGCCAGTCAACTTTACACAGGCTCTCAGCATTTACAAGTAATGAAAGGAGTGAATCATTTGCGTGACGCTTTGGGCTCTGAGGTCATTGATTTAATGATTCTTTCAGCAGGATATGGATTAATTCCTGAAGATCAAATCATTGTGCCTTATGAAGTCTCATTCAATACCATGACTGGTCAGGAAATTGATGAGTGGTCACGATTTCTAGACATACATCGCAGTTTAGAACAAGCAATTCATAATTATGA
>JBDGQV010000066.1:0-15384 GCA_042218725.1 Halothece sp.
GGCATCGCTGGATGAAGGAAGAATCCCACGTGCTTTTAGCCGTGGGAGTCGTCAAGAATTTCGGGAGGCACATTTTTGAGCTTCGTTATTGGTTCAGTGTTCATGGCAAAAAGAGCCAATAACGACTCACCAATCACCATCCAACTCAAAAAAGCGATACATTAAAATAATATCAAGAACAAAAAATGGGTAACATCAGTAATGGGTGGATGGCGCGATCGCGTAGAAAAATTTCGAGGACGAACTCGCTTTGTTGTCTTGCGGTTGATGTTGCATTTATCCGGGGAAGAAGCCCCGCCCCAACTTGGCTTGTTTAATCGCGTTGCCCAAGAGGCAATGGATGCCGAGGGCAATTTACAAGTGATGGGGGAAGGAGTAGTGGAAATCTGTGAATCCCTGTTGAGAATCCAGAGCAGCTGGCAAGCCGCAGCCAATGAAGGAGATGTTTTTTGGCAAGAAGGAGAGGCAGGGGATTATGTAAATGAACTCTTTACCGACTCGGCACAACGGTATCTCAGTGATGTTGTCGGCGATGACAATAGCAACCCTGATGATCCCTTATCCTTACCCGTAACGCGAAATGTCGTTTTGATGTTAACGGTAGCTTATACTGGGGAAATGGAAACCTTAGAAACCGATTTATCGGATATTGAAGCCCTAGAAGCAGGACTGAAAGATTTAATTAACCTCCATTACAATAACCGGTTGCGAGCCATTCAAATTCATTTCTCTCCGGCGCGGTTTGGAGATGAACTCACTGATGACCAAGTGTTAGAAAATTTCCCAGAGTTGATTCCACTTTAGAGATGATGAAGCCAATTTTTCGCCAAACTGTCACGGTTATTTTAATTGTTTCCCTTTGCTTGACCAGTGTTGCTTGTGGCGGAAATAGTTCCCAAGCACCGTCTCAACAATCAGGTCGCAATCCGAATTCAGCAACGCAAACCAACAGCCAACGCACGCTTCCCGATGGCAAATATGAATTGCAACAAGCCACTTACGATGATGTGAGCGGGGAATATCGGTTATTTCTCCTCAATGCCAATCCGCCAGTATTGGAAAGGGAGAATATTAAAATGGCGCGACTCACCCCAGAAGAAATTGAACAGGGGCAGAAGAGTTACTTATTAGTGGATAATGGGGAGTATTCCTTGCATTTGGATGAAGATTTCCGCATTGAATACATCCATGGGGTTGCCCAAACCCAGACTAATCCAGAAACTGGGCAAGAAGAACGCGTCATTGTCCGCCGGGAATCCAATTTTTGGGCGCCATTTGCTGGGGCATTAGCCGGTCAAGCCATTGGCAGTATGTTGTTTACCCCGCAATATTATGTTCCCCCACCGTATCAATCGGGGACGAATGTTCTCACCGGTTATGGGGGGTATGGCAACAGCTATTCCCAAGCCGTTGATCGGTATCAAGATCGTTATCAGTCCACGCCGCCCTCGGTACAAAATCGACGGGCACAAGTGAGAACGACTGGCAGCGTCAATCGTTCTACCCGCAGCAATACAACCACCCGCAGCAATCGCAATTCCAGTCGCAGTACGGGATCCGGTGTCGGCAGCAGTACTTTGAAAAATAGTGATTCCAATAACTCAAGTAAAGTCCGTAAGTCCCGAGGCAGTCGGTTTGGTTCAGGGACGAAACGGTCTCCGAGTCGATCGCGCGGTCGGAGACGACGCTAGCTAACGTTCTAAAATCAGTGTCACAGGCCCATCATTGTCAATATTGACTTGCATGTTGGCACCAAATTCGCCGGTGGCAATGTGCAAGCCGCTTTCTTTGAGCTTGTTGACAAATTGCTCGTAAAGCAATTGTGCTCTGTCAGGGGTTGCAGACTCACTAAAAGAAGGACGGCGGCCTTTGCGACAATCCCCATAAAGGGTAAACTGGCTAATCACAAGAATTTCTCCTTGAATCTCTTGCACGGAATAATCCCAGCGGTTGCTATTTTCGCCGGGAAATAATCTTAAATCCAGACATTTGCGTACCATCCAATCCACTTCGGCTTCGGTATCAGAGGCACCAATTCCCACTAATAAATTTAAGCCGCGCCCAATTTCACCAGTAACGTTTCCTTGAATTTCTACTTTTGAAGACTGAACTCGTTGGATAACAACACGCATTTGATGGCTGATTCTTGATTGGTTCCTTAAATTTCCTTCCTAAACTGATTATGGCGCATTTCTACGAGATTAATACATAAGTGCCACAATAGGAAGAGAGTTGTTGATGTTTCCCTGTTATTTTACCTGATGAGTTCCCAATCAAATCAACAAGAAAATCAAAATCAAGACCGAGAAACGCAAATCCAAGAGGATATTTTATCTGGTCGTACTTATTCATTAGCAGACGCGATCGCGCGAGAAGGCGGCAATTTTTTAAAAGGGGAATCGCCAGTTCCCAAACTTATCCAGGTAACCACAGAAATTAATTTATTTATTGATCAAAACCTCCCAGATTCTTCGGGGGCATTGCAGTCAGTTCTCAAATATTGGGTAAAATCGGATCCCATTGTCAGTAAAAATTTAGAATCGCCGCTAGAAAGTTTAGCTCATGTGGTTCAGAAATTATTAAATAATCAAGCGTTATTTTATGAAATGGTGCGACAAGCTGATGTTAAATGGGGACAAATGTATGGGGAACGTCCTTATTTTCAAAAGCCGGGACAACCTGCTCATCCCGAGGATGAATACAGTCATGAATTAGTAGCAGAAAAACTCGCTTACTTAAAACAACAATTGGGCAAAGACTAACAAAGAAATATCTGCCTATTAATTCAATTACTTCAATATTTTTTAATCGGAAATATGCGACAATATCAACCCACCGGTTTTCAACAGCGTAGCCTAGAAACCCCTTTCGGACAGATGGTGTATTCTGTTCCCGATTCCTCCTTTTATCCGCAAGCTATTTCGGAACCGACACCGTTAGTTTTTCTACATAGTTTAGGGGGCGGTTCTTCCGCTTATGAATGGTCAAAAATTTATCCCAGTTTTGCTAGCACCCATCGCGTCATTGCCCCTGACTTAATTGGTTGGGGGGATTCGGCTCATCCCAAAATTCGGTATTATCCCCAAGACTATCTTGACATTATCCAAACCCTGTTAGAAAGAGTCGCCGTTACCCCAGCTTGGGTGGTTGCTTCTTCTTTAACTGCCGGATTAACCATTCGCTTAGCGATTAAACAACCGCAATTGTTTCGCGGCTTGTTTTTAGTCTCTCCTTCCGGCTATCGGGATTTTAGCGAAGATTATCGCCAAGAAACCTCCTCGCAACTGATTCGTTTACCCGGTTTAGATCAACTCATTTATACCGTTGGGGCAGCCAATGAATGGGCAGTGCGAAACTTTTTGGAACAATTTTTATTTGCTGATGCTTCTCGTTTAACAGACGAAATTGTTGCGGCTTATCTGGCGTCTGCCCTCAAACCCAATGCCGAGTATTCCGCCCTTGCCTCGTTGCGAGGGGATTTATGTTTTGATTTAGCACAATATATGGAACAGTTACAAACGCCTACTGTCCTAGTTTGGGGGGCAAAATCCCGGTTTAGTCGTCCGCAACAAGGAAGGCGGCTAGCTAATTTAAATCCTAGCGCGATCGCGGCTTTTAAAATTATGCCTGGAACTGGGGTGTTGCCCCATTTAGAAAACCCTGCCCCGGTTACTGGTTTACTCTCTTACTATGCGCAATAACTAAAACCGAGTTTCCCACTCTCCCCGCTAGGAAAGCCAGAAACTCGGTCCTATCAGCTTATTGAATTAACTAATTTAGCTAGCTTGATACCATTGAATATCGCGGCCTTTGGACTCCCAGAACATGTTGTGAACTTTCTGGACAGTATCCATTAATTCTTGAGCATGTTGCAAGTTAACTTCCATTTTGCAAGCAGAGCAAAGTTTGGCTGCTTTCCAGAAGGTGTTATGGAGATCAGGATACTGTTCTAAATGCTTTTCTTTGAAATAGTCAGTCCAGAGAATCAGGAGTTCTTCTTTTGCAATTTGCGCTTGTTCTTCTTTAATCTTAACGAAGCGAGCAAATGTGTTTTGGTACTCTAGTTGCGCTTCTTTGCTGTTGTCTTTCGGTTCGAGATCAATGAGCTTTTTCGTCATTGATAGCACAGCTTCCGCAGCAATTCGAGCGGAAGAGGGATCATAAACGCCACAGGGACCATCACAGTGGGCATTTACTTCTTCGGCCGGGAATTGTTTTTTTAGGGTTGCGGTAATTTGTCTCAACATGAGTTGTAACACCTCTCTGGTTTATAGTGAGCTTTTGACAGTAAAATTCGCGCTATAACGAAAAAAACTGGCTCTCGAAAGAGTTATTAGCCAAATTTGCTAATTTGTGAGCATTTACCCACATCATAAAACAAGAAACACTCATCCTCCTAGGGGGGATCAGATATTTTGATTCAATTCCTATCTCGCGATAGAGAACAATTAACCCTTGGTGAGTTTTGATCGGTTCGCCCTAAGATATTTCAGGGAATATTTCTACTCTCATTTTGCTCTAAGTTATCCTGATACTCATTGCCTAGGAAAGCAACGCTTATGTCTGATCCTTCTTCCTCTCAAATTCATATTCGTGGTGCAAGACAACATAACCTGCAAAATATCGATTTAGCATTGCCTCGCAATCACCTGATTGTCTTTACGGGAGTTTCTGGTTCGGGAAAGTCTTCTCTGGCATTTGATACGATTTTTGCAGAAGGGCAACGGCGATATGTGGAATCGTTAAGCGCTTATGCCCGTCAATTTTTGGGACAGGTGGATAAACCGGATGTGGATGCCATTGAAGGGTTAAGTCCTGCTATTTCCATTGACCAAAAGTCCACCTCCCATAACCCCCGTTCTACCGTGGGAACCGTAACGGAAATTTACGACTATCTCCGGTTACTATTTGGACGGGCGGGTGAACCCCATTGTCCCCACTGCGATCGCGCGATCGCGCCTCAAACCATTGACCAAATGTGCGATCGTCTCATGGAACTTCCCGAACGCACCCGCTTCCAAATTTTAGCGCCGGTGGTTCGCGGTAAAAAAGGCACCCACCAGCAATTGCTCTCCAGTTTAGCCAGTGAAGGATTTGTCCGGGTACGGGTGGATGGCACGGTTCAAGAATTAACCGACAATATTGAACTCAGTAAAAATAAACAGCATACCATTGAAGTGGTGGTGGATCGCTTAGTGAAAAAGCCCGGCATTGAAGAGCGTTTAGCTGATTCTCTGGCCACTTGTTTGCAAAGAGCGGGCGGCATTGCCGTGATAGATATTGTCAAAGCCCCCTCTGAAGAAGAAAATGACGACGCTTCGGCAACGGAACTGCCCCCGGAAATCACCTTTTCCGAAAACTTTGCTTGTCCGGAACATGGAGCGGTCATTGAAGAATTATCCCCGCGCTTGTTTTCCTTTAATTCCCCTTACGGGGCATGTTCCCATTGTCACGGCATTGGGCGTTTGCGGCTGTTTTCGACAGACTTAATTGTGCCGGATCCTAAACAGCCCGTTTATAGCGCGATCGCGCCCTGGTCGGAAAAAGACAACAGTTATTATCTCTCCCTACTCTATAGTGTGGGGCAAGCCTACGGATTTGAACTGCAAACCCCCTGGGAAAAACTGACTCCGGATCAAAAACACATTATTTTATATGGCACAGCCGAACCCATTTTCATCTACGAAGATGACCGAGGCGGAAAACCCAGAGGCTATCATAAACAATATTATGGGGTCATTCCCGGTTTAGAACGCGCCCTAGAAACGGCCTCCGAAACCTATAAACAAAAACTGGAACAATACATGGTTTACCAAACCTGCGATGTTTGCGGGGGCAAACGACTGAAGCCGGAATCCCTTGCCATCCAGTTAGGGCAATACAACATCATCCAATTAACTAGCGTTTCCATTACTGAGTGTTTAAACCGCATTCAAAACCTGGAACTGTCGCCGCTACAAGCAAAAATTGGCGAACTTGCCCTCAAAGAAATTGAAGCCAGACTGCAATTTTTAATCGATGTGGGCTTAGAGTATTTAACCTTAGATCGCCCGGCCATGACCTTGTCCGGGGGAGAAGCGCAACGGATTCGCCTGGCAACCCAAATTGGATCTGGGCTAACGGGCGTTTTATATGTGCTAGACGAACCCAGTATTGGCTTGCATCAACGAGACAACCGGCGCTTATTAGAAACCTTGCAGAAACTGCGAGATTTAGGAAATACCCTAATTGTTGTCGAACATGACGAAGAAACCATCCGCACAGCCGATCATTTGGTTGATATTGGGCCAGGCGCCGGCATACACGGCGGAAAAATTGTTGCTCAAGGCGGCTTAGAGGCAATAACCGATTGTCAAGACTCGATTACCGGCGATTATTTAGCACAGAGACGAGTCATTGAAACCCCCACTGAAAGACGGAAAGGCAATGGGCGATGCTTATCCTTAATGGATGCTTATGCCAACAACTTACAACATATTAATGTTGATATTCCCTTAGGAAAACTGGTTTGCGTAACTGGGGTTTCCGGTTCGGGCAAATCCACCTTAATTAAAGAATTGCTGCACCCTGCCTTGCAACATCGGTTAGGATTTAAAGTTCCCTTTCCCAACGGATTGGAAAAACTAAAGGGATTGGATGCCGTGGACAAAGTAATTGTGGTGGATCAATCCCCCATTGGCCGCACCCCGCGATCGAATCCTGCTACCTATACTGGCGCATTTGACCCCATTCGTACCGTTTTTGCTGAAACGAAAGAAGCCCAAGCCCGAGGCTATAAAGCCGGACGCTTCTCTTTTAATGTGAAAGGCGGACGTTGTGAAGCTTGTGGCGGACAGGGCGTCAATGTCATTGAAATGAACTTTCTGCCCAATGTTTATGTGGAATGCGAAGTCTGTAAAGGCGCCCGGTACAACCGGGAAACCTTACAAGTCACCTATAAAGGCTATACCATTGCCGATGTTTTGCAGATGACGGTGGAAGAAGCCTTAGGGGTATTTGAAAACATTCCTCGCGCAGCCACTCGTTTACAAACTCTGGTTGATGTGGGCTTAGGTTATATTCCCCTCGGCCAACCTGCCCCTACCTTATCGGGAGGAGAAGCCCAACGGATTAAATTAGCAACGGAATTATCCCGACGTGCCACCGGCAAAACCCTCTATTTAATCGATGAACCGACCACCGGTTTATCCTTCTATGATGTTCACCAATTATTAAATGTTTTACAGCGATTAGTCGATAAAGGAAACTCTGTTCTAGTTATTGAACACAATCTCGATATCATTCGTTGCGCCGATTGGTTAATTGATTTAGGTCCCGAAGGAGGAGATAAAGGAGGCGATGTTATTGCCACGGGAACACCGGAAATGGTCGCCAGTGAACCCACTTCTTATACAGGAAATTACTTAAAGTCTTTAATCAAGAATTGTTAGGTTAGGTTGCATTTTTTTAAGGAATAAATTAGTAAAAAAAATGGGCTGACTTGATCAGTCTCTGCAATTTTGGGAGAAAATACATTAAGTTATCGTCACAATTTTCAATGTCATTTTCAGGGAGAAAATCCTGTTAAAATAATGAGCACAACCTTTAACTTGGACAGGGCGTACTCTGGTGCGTCCCTTGCTCAGTTCTTCAGTTATTATTGTGTCTTTGACTTTAAATAATCAAACCGTTTTAGTAACACGGGCGGCAAAGCAAGCCCAAACCTTTCGCACCCTTCTGGAAAATCAAGGGGCCCATGTCCTTGAAATGGCTGCCTTAGAAATTCAACCTCCCTCCAGTTGGGAACCACTTGATCAAGCAATTCGCCAGTTATCAAGCTTTAATTGGCTCATTTTAACCTCTGCCAATGGGGTCAACTTCTTTTTTCAACGCTTAGACGAATTAAAGATTGATCGCGCCCTCCTCAACCAACTCAAAATTGCAGTGGTGGGAAAAAAAACAGCCAAAGTTTTAGAAAAACAAGGGATTCACCCCACCTTTATTCCTCCTGATTTTGTTGCCGATTCCTTGGTGGCAAGCTTTCCCGAGGTGTTAAGCCAACAAAAAATCCTTTTTCCGCGAGTTGAAAGCGGGGGAAGAGAAGTCTTAATTCAGGAATTTCAACAAAATAATGCTGAAGTGGTCGCCGTGCCTGCCTATCAATCCAGTTGTCCCGAAAAAGCAGATCCGGTTGCAGTGGAAGCGCTCCAAGCCCAACAAGTTGATATTATCACCTTTGCCAGTTCCAAGACCGTTCAGTTTTTCTGCCAGCTACTGACACCCATCTTTGGTTCTAGGGTAAACTTAAAACAAGAATTAGCCAGGGTTGCTATTGCCTCCATTGGACCACAAACCTCTCATGCCTGTCGAAACTGGTTAGGACGATGTGATATTGAAGCCCAAGAATATACGCTAGAAGGATTGACCCAAGCCTTGCTGGAGTATCGCTCCCATTATTCAGTTGATAATTTCTCATAACAAACATGGCTTATGCTACCAGAAAACAGCCCAATCGCATCGCTTAATCCAATTCTTTTAGTGATTAATCGCAAAGGGGAGTGTCGTGTTATTCAATTTTGTGAGAACAACTTCAATAACCACTTGCATCAACTGAAAACAGCAACGCTGCAGACGCTTTTTTCAGAAGAAAATGCTAACAACATTGAAAGTTTAACAAGGGAAGTTTTAGCACAACAATCTCCAAAATCCCTATCGATTTCTCTTTCTGTTTCCAGCAAAACGCAACCCTACTTTAGTTATTTATTTCCCCTTTCTCTTGCTTCTGTTTTTTTCATTGCCCAACCCCTTGTTCACTTTACCGGCAATTCCCGGAAACTAGCCCTAGAATGCTTGCCAATTCCCGCTTTGATTTACCAAGCGAATACGTTTTGCATTCAGGCAGTTAATCAAGTTGCCATTGATCAATATGGTTATTCTGAAACTGAGTTTCTGCAAATGAGGCTTCAAACCCTACATCCTTCTCATAATATTCCGCCTCCTTTGGAAACCGTATCGCAATTAGTGACTGGCGACTGGCAACATTATCGCAAAGATGGCAAGCTGAGTTATATGGCAGTGACAGCTTGCCCGATTTTTGGGGGAGAAACTGATGAAATTTTACTCACAGCCCATGACATTACTGAATATAAATATACAAAAACTGCTCTAGAAAAAAGCACCCATTCCGAAACAGCTTTAGCCCAGCGTTTTCCGCCCTCTGGCATTTTATGTTTTGATGATCAATGGTTTTATACGCTTGCAGTGGGTACTCCCATCAGCCAACTGACAGAAATGAGTATGGCAGAAGGGGAACCGATTATTGAAAGGAAACCTTTTTCGCGAGTTTTTAGTCCTGAGTTGAGAAACTTATTAAAACCGCTGCAAGAACAAATTTTATTGGGAAATCATCAAACCCAACATTTGCAATATCATCAATATACATTTTATGTTCATGGGTCTCCCCTAACCAATGAAAAGGGCAATATTGCTGGAGGCATTTTTGTTGTACAAAACCTGACTCCTGGCAAGCAATTAGAAGCATTACTGGAAAAACACGCCTTTTTTGATCCCACAACCCATTTACCCAATAAAACTTGGTTGCTGGAACAAATTGGTATGCACATTGATAGCAGTGATGAACAGGGGCTAGCCGTTATTGTCGTTAGATTAGAGCGATATGGGGTGGTGAAATACGGGTTAGGGCTTCAATTAGCGGAACAATTAATCGTTGCGGTTGCCCAACGCCTTAAAGAAACCTTGCAATTTCATCATGATTTTGCTCGGGTTGGCGATGCTGCTATTGCTGCTATCTTACCCAAAATTAATCAAAAAGAAGAAATTGAAAAAATCGCTCAGCTGATCCATTTACAACTGAGTTTAGCATTAGATGTTGAGGAACAAGAATTATTTTGCCCAGTTAGTGTGGGAGTTGCCATTTATAATCCGGCTTCGGAAACCGCTAAATGCTTGCAAGAACCTTCTGCCCTTCTTCATGCAGCGGATACGGCGATGAATGCAGCCCGAGGCGAGGCAACTTTGCCTTGTGTTATTTTTCATCCCTATTTGCATCAGTCGGCAGCAACACGGGTTCAATTAGAAACTGAATTAAGACGAGCATTAAAATTTAAGCAACTCGATGTTTTTTATCAGCCCACGGTGACTATTGCTGAGGGAAAATTATCAGGGTTTGAAGCCTTAGTGCGATGGCAACATCCAGAACAAGGGTTAGTTTCGCCCAGTCAATTTATGCCCTTAGCCGAAGAATTAGGATTAATTGGGTTCATTGATTGGTGGGTGTTGGCAGAAGCCTGCGAAAAATTGGCCATTTGGGAAAAGATGATTCCTGAAGGGGACTCGTTATCCATGAATGTTAATTTGTCGGAAAATATGATTAATCAAGTTGGGATTTTAGAACGACTGGATCAGATTATTAAGCGGACTGGAACGAGTCCTAATTGTTTAAAATTAGAAGTGACTGAAGGGATTATTTTAGAGGGCAATACAACGACGACTAGTATCTTGAAACAACTGCAAGGAATGGGGATTTTATTATCAATTGATGATTTTGGTACTGGCTATTCTTCTTTGAAACGATTACATCAATTACCTATTAATACTTTAAAGATTGATCGCTCTTTTACCAGTCGTATGTTAAACGATGAAGAAATTAAACAGATTGTCCAAACCATCATTACCTTAGCTCATAATTTAAATATGGAAGTGATTGCTGAAGGCATTGAAGAAATCGAACAATGGGAATTTTTGCGATCATTAAATTGTGAGTATGGACAAGGCTTTTTATTTAGCAAACCGTTATCGGAAGATGCCATTCTAGAGTTGATTCAGTGTCATCAAGATTTGATTTTAAGATAAATTGCAAAATATCGTCATTGGTCATTAGTCATTAGTCATTAGTCGTTGGTCATTGGTTTCTTAAATTACTTGTTTTAGTTTTTGCTATCCTGATCATTTTGAGTAACACTTGAGAACATTTCGATATTCAAAATAAATAACGAGCAAAAATGAGTCAACGTATTATTGGTTTAACCGGTGGTATTGGTAGTGGAAAAAGTATTGTTTCCGATTATTTGGCAACCAAGTATGATGTTCCGATTTTAGATGCTGATGATTATGCAAAAGAAGCAGTCAGTACTGATTCACCAATTTTAGAAAAAATTAAACAACGGTATGGCAATCAAATTTTACACTCGGATGGAACTTTAAATCGATCGCGCTTAGGAGAAATTATTTTTAATCAGCCAACCGAAAAAAAGTGGCTAGAACAACAAATTCATCCCGCTGTGCGTCAAAAAATTGAAACGGCGTTATCCCAACTTGAAGCCTCATGTGTTGTCGTGGTCATTCCGCTTTTATTTGAAGCAAAAATGACAGATTTAGTAACAGAAACTTGGGTCGTTTATTGTTCCCCTCAACAACAATTGGAACGGGTGATGAAACGCGATCAACTCTCAGAAAAAGACGCGCGATCGCGCATTGATTCCCAACTATCATTAGAAGAAAAAGTAGCTTTAGCGGATGTAGTGATTGATAATTCGGGAACTGTAAATGAGTTATATCAGCAGGTTGATCAGGCAAAAATCAACTGCTAATTCCTGTTTTGTCGAGGCAGGCAATTTGTGATACTCTATTTTAATGGATTGCGCGATCGTCGAAGGCAAATTGGTTGCTGCATCGTGCTACAAAAGCCTCTAGAAATTTTTCAAATCGGATAGGAATTACCGACTCGCCAAATTAAGTGTAACGGCCAATGGGTGAAGGAGCGAGTAAACAATCGTTACTGTCATGATCCAAAATTGATGAAGTGTTTGCATCACCTCGGGAAACGGAAGTTTGGGTTCAATTTCGTTGCGTTTTGATTTCAAAACAAGCGGTGTTGCCCACCTTCACCAACGGTAATCAGTGAAGTCCGAATGAACAATCCCTTTATTGAAACTGATATTAGGAGCGTGCTATGACTATTCAAACCAAAACCTTAGGCTATCCTCGCATTGGGAAACAGCGGGAAGTCAAAAAAGCATTGGAAGCTTTCTGGAAAGGAGAATCGGACAGAGAAAGCCTGCGCAATACCCTCCAGACAGTGGAAACTGACAACTGGAAAACCCAATTGGAAGCTGGCATTGAACAGATTGGTGTGGGCGATGCTACCCTTTACGATCATGTTCTGGATTGGGCCGTGCGTTTGGGAATGATTCCGGAACGTTTCCAGCATTTATCGGGATTAGATCGCTATTTTACCATGGCACGGGGAAAAGATGAAATTCCTGCCCTGGAAATGACCAAATGGTTTGATACCAACTATCACTATCTAGTGCCAGAAGTAGATGGCACCTTGCAACCCCATGACTTTAGCGACTTCTTAGAAACGGTGCAACGGGCGCAAACTGTTCTCGGGGAAAATCGCGCTGTCCCCATTGTATTAGGGCCAGTTACCCTTTTGCGGCTCAGCCGGTTAAAAACGGATTGGGAAACAGCAATCCATCAATTGCGCGATCGTTATGTAGAATTGTTGCAAGAACTGAAAACGTTAGGGGTAGCAGAAGTACAACTCCATGAACCGGCCTTAGTATTTGGAGATGCGAGCAACTTTAGAGACACCTATGAATCAACTTATCAAACCTTAGCAGATGTGGATGTTGCCATTAATTTGGCGACCTACTTTGACGATTTGGGAGAAGCCTATCCTTGGGTCATCCAACTGCCGGTATCTGTCATTAGCTTGGACTTTACTCGCGGCAAGAATTTTGAGTTGCTAGAACATCATGGTTTCCCGGAAGATAAACAATTAGGGGTCGGTATTGTTGATGCCCGCAACGTCTGGAAAGTTCATCCAGAAGCCACCCTTTCGACGCTAGAAAGCATTGAAAGCATTACCTCGAATCTCAGTATTCAACCTTCAGCATCGTTGCAATTTGTTCCCTATGATGCCCAGCAAGAAACAAAATTGCCGGATGAATTGCGCAATGTCTTAAGCTTCGCAGAACAAAAACTTCAGGAAGTGGGGATGCTGGCGAACGCCCTTTCTCTATCCGCTGAAGGGGCAGAAGATCAATTAGCCCTCTGGCATATGCAGTGGGAAATGTTTGAAGAATTTAATTCAGGGACTTCTCAGGTTCAGGAACAACTTAATAACCTAAGTGAAAAGGAGTTCCAGCGACCCTTACCCTACCAGCAACGACGAGAAAAGCAACCGGATTTACCCTTATTCCCCACCACCACCATTGGATCTTTTCCCCAAACCTCAGAGGTGCGAAAATTACGGGTCCAACTGCGACGGGGCGAAATTACAGAAGCTGAGTATCAAAGCGCGATTGAAGACGAGATTGCCAAATGCATTCAGTTACAGGAAAAAGCCGGATTGGATGTCTTGGTGCATGGCGAATTTGAACGCACCGACATGGTAGAATTTTTCGGTCAGCAGTTGGCAGGGTTTGCCTTTACGACCCAAGGGTGGGTGCAAAGCTATGGTAACCGTTGCGTGCGTCCTCCCATTATTTATGGGGATATTGCGCGGCCTGAACCGATGACTGTGCGAGAATTTCAATATGCCCAATCCCTCACCTCAAAACTTGTGAAAGGGATGCTGACCGGACCCGTGACCATGCTTAACTGGTCATTCCCGCGCAATGATATTTCCTGTCGCGACCAAGCCATGCAAATTGCCTTGGCTTTGCGAGAGGAAGTCAATGATCTTCAACAAGCAGGGGCAAAAGTGATTCAAATGGATGAACCGGCGTTGCGAGAAGGCTTGCCCTTAAAACCGGAACGCTGGGATGACTATCTCTCCTGGGCGGTGGATGCTTTCCGGTTAGCGACCAGTGTTGCCAAGCCGGAAACTCAAATTCACACCCACATGTGCTATTCCGAATTTGGCGACATCATCGACCATATCGAACGTTTAGATGCCGACGTGTTATCCATTGAAAACAGTCGCAGCAACAACGAAACCCTGTTTGAAATTACCAATGCCGGTTATCAACACGAAGTCGGCAATGGCATTTATGATGTTCACAGTCCCAGTGTTCCCAGCGTTGAGCAAATGGTGGAACAATTGCGAACCGGGGTGGAAAATTTACCGGTAGAACAAATTTGGGTCAATCCCGATTGCGGTTTGAAAACCCGCAGTTGGGAAGAAGTGATGCCTTCTTTGAAAAACATGGTCAAAGCAGCGCAAACCTTGCGCCAAGAAGTAGAATCTCAGGCTAATTAGGGTGATTTTTATCACAATTAATCGCGTAATTATTAAGATCGTTAACAGTATTGTCAACAAGCTTGGAAATGGAGTTCCATGAATTTATTGGTTTTAATTCTGGGCATTCTGGCTGTTCTGTTGGTCATTGGCATTGTTGCCTATTTAGTCACGGCCCGCCGTTTTCAATCTGAAGAATCGGTGGCGAATTCCTACGACCAATGGACGCAAGACGGCATTTTAGAATTTTATTGGGGGGAACATATCCACCTAGGTCACTATGGGTCACCGCCCCAAAAGAAAGACTTTCTCAAAGCGAAATCGGATTTTGTCCATGAAATGGCTCGTTGGGGAGGCTTAGACCAATTGCCTGCCGGAACGAAAGTCCTAGATGTGGGTTGCGGCATCGGTGGCAGCAGTCGCATTCTCGCTAAAGATTATGGTTTTGATGTCACTGGTGTCACTATTAGCGAAGAACAGGTTCGACGGGCAAAAGAATTGACCCCAGCGGATGTTGATGCCAAATTTCAGGTGGATAATGCCATGTCGCTTTCCTTCCCCGATGAAAGTTTTGACGTGGTTTGGTCCATTGAAACAGGACCGCATATTCCTGATAAAGAGAGTTTTGCTAAAGAATTGCTGCGCGTGTTAAAGCCAGGGGGTCGTCTGGTGGTTGCGGATTGGAACCAGCGAGATTTGCGTCAAAAACCGCTTAAAGGTTGGGAAAAACCAGTCATGCGTCAACTGTTAGATCAATGGTCCCATCCCGAATTTTCCAGTATTGAGGGCTTCTCCGAAACGTTAGAAGCCACAGGACTCGTGGAAGGAAAGGTCATTACCGACGATTGGACTGAACCCACCCTGCCCTCCTGGTTCGATTCCATCTGGCAAGGAATTGTGCGACCCAGAGGACTGATCAAATTTGGCGTCTATGGTTTCATTAAGTCCTTGCGAGAAGTTCCCACGTTACTGTTAATGCGACTGGGATTTGGTACAGGGCTTTGTCGCTTTGGCATGTTTCGTGCGACTCGCGCCAATACCGCCAGCAATGTAGCAGAAACAGCTTCCAGTAAGTCTGTTCAAAGCCAAGCATAAGGCATTCTTCTTACTTATCCCCCTGTTTGAGGGGGATTCAATTTTTCTGGTCCGAATGTTTGATTAAACCGCTCCAAGATATTGAAAGTTATTGCCGAGATTGG
>JBDGQV010000067.1:0-66137 GCA_042218725.1 Halothece sp.
GCGACTGTACCCATCCCGGAGAAGGAACAGCCGGTGTCAGTTATTCCGCCTTAACGGCAGTGCGTCAGATGGAAGCTGAATCATTATCATTCAAATTAACCAAGTCTCTATAACACTGCCTGCAAAAACGCTAATTGATCAGCCACTTCTTCAATCCGTTTACTGGTGGGTTTCCCCGCACCATGCCCGGCTTTGGTTTCAATGCGAATTAAAACCGGATTCTCGCCAGCGTGGGCTTCTTGCAGGGCAGCAGCAAATTTAAAGCTATGGGCAGGAACCACGCGATCGTCGTGATCAGCGGTAGTGATTAAGGTGGAAGGATAAACGGTACCGGGTTTGAGGTTATGCAGCGGAGAATAAGCATATAAGGCATGAAACTCTTCCTCATTTTCCGGGGAACCATAGTCAGAACACCACGCCCAACCGATGGTAAATTTATGGAAACGCAACATATCCATTACGCCCACTGCCGGCAAAGCCGCGCCAAATAAATCAGGGCGTTGCGTCATACATGCCCCCACAAGTAACCCGCCGTTGCTGCCGCCATTCATGGCTAGTTTTTGCGAAGAGGTGTAGCGGTTGTCAATTAGCCATTCCGCAGCGGCAATGAAGTCATCAAAAACATTTTGTTTGTTTAATTTGGTTCCCGCTTGATGCCACTCTTCTCCATATTCACCGCCGCCGCGTAAGTTGGGAACAGCATAAACGCCTCCCATTTCCATCCAAACTAAGCGACTCACGGAAAAGCTAGGGGTTACTGAAATATTAAACCCGCCGTAAGCATAGAGGAGTGTCGGGTTATTCCCATCCAGCAACAAGCCTTTTTTGTGGGTAATAAACATGGGAACTTGGGTTCCATCTTTACTGCGGTAAAAGACTTGGCGGGTTTCGTAGTTGGCAGGATTAAAATCAACGGTGGGTTGACGGAAAAGGGTACTTTCTCCGGTTTCCAGGTTGTAGCGGTAAATTCGAGTGGGTGTGGTGAAACTCGTGAAGGCGTAAAAAGTTTCTGTATCGTCGCGTTTCCCATAAAAGCCGCCAGCAGAACCAATGCCTGGGAGTTCAATGTCTTTGATATACTCGCCGGTAAGGCTATAGATTTGTATGCGCGATCGCGCGTCCTGTAAATAATCTAAAATAAATTGGTTATTGAGAACACTCACCCCTTCTAACGTATTCTTACTTTCTGGGATAATTTCTTGCCAATTTTCCGGTTGAGGCTGATGAATATCAATGCCAATTAAGCGTCCTTTTGGGGCATCATAATCCGTGCGAAACCAAAACAGCGATCCCTCATTTTCAATAAAACTAAAATCGCCAACAAAATCGGAAATGAGTTCTTTTATTTCTCCGGTTTTATCTTCTAAATCCTGATAAAAAACTAAATTTTTGGGATCGGTTCCTTTACTGACAGAAATAATTAGATACTTGCCATCTTCGGTGACATCCGCATCAAACATCCATTCTTTTTCATCAGGGCGTTCATAAATTAAAATATCTTCGCTTTGTTCTGTACCGAGACGATGATAATATAATTTTTGATAATAATTTGCCTCTTCTAATTGTTTTCCTTCCGGTGGGGCTTCGTAGCGACTATAGAAAAACCCTTCATTGTCAGTTGTCCAAGTCGCCCCGGAAAATTTAATCCACTTCAAATGATCGGAAAAATCTTCTCCGGTTTCAATATTCCTAACTTGCCATTCTTGCCAATCGGAACCAGATTTAGAAATGCCGTAAGCCAAAAACTGACCATTATCACTGATGGCAATTCCCGATAGGGCGACAGTTCCATCCTCAGAAAATTGATTGGGATCAATTAAGACTTGGGGCTCTTCCTCTAAGTGTTTTAAAGTATAAAGAACGCTTTGGTTTTGTAACCCATCGTTTTTAAAGTAAAAATAGCGTTCTCCTTTTTTAAAAGGAATGCCATATTTTTCGTAATCCCAGAGTTCGGTCAGGCGATTTTTAATCGTTTCTCGCTCAGAAATTTGTTCTAAAAAATCAAAAGTAACTTCATTTTGTGCCTCGACCCATGCTTTCGTGTCAGCAGAATCGGGATCTTCCAACCAGCGATAAGGGTCTTCTACTTTGACACCATGATAATTGTCAATTTGTTCAACTTTGGTCGTTGTCGGATAGTTAAAAGACATAAAAAAATCTTAAAGAATTACAATATTTGACAGTCAGTTCCTTTTTTCAAAAAGTCGCGATCGCGCCACCCAATCAAAAAGAGCAAATCAGTTACTCGCATTATAATTTATCCTCAAATTTACCTGAAAAGTAATCTTAGCAGACCATTCATAATTATCTACAGTTCTCCGTAAATAATGCCGCTAAGCGTTGCACACACCACGACAAAAGAAGCAAACACTGCTGTTTTCTTTGTCCCCAAAAGACTGCGAATGACCAACAAATTCGGGAGTGAAATCGCTGGTCCTGCCAGTAATAACGCCAAAGCCGGTCCTTGCCCCATGCCATTGCCAATTAACCCCTGTAATATCGGGACTTCTGTTAGCGTTGCAAAATACATAAACGCCCCGATAATTGAGGCAAAGAAATTAGCCAACAAGGAATTTCCACCTACAGCTTGTACAATCCATTCTGACGGGATTAGAGCTTCCTGTTGGGGACGGCCTAACAAAAAACCTGCCACTAAAATCCCCATCAGCAACAGGGGTAAAATTTGCTTGGCATTATCCCAAGAAGACTCAAACCAGTCTCCCGCTTCCCCTTTGTGGGTACTAGTCAGCCATGATAAACCAACTACAGCAAAACTGAAGGGAACTAAAGGGGTTTGACTAAATTGCCAAGACAGGACCGCAGTTACAGTAGCAATTAAAATTACTTTTGCGCGATTTAAATTAAACCAGAGAACCAGCATGATGGCTAAGGCAAAACCGAGTAACCCTGTCAGCCACCACCTGAGGGAATAAAGGCCATACCAAAAGCCGGTGGCAGTTTCTGGTTCTGCCCAATTAGCAAAGACTAAAATTCCAACTAAAACCGCAAAAAATAACGCATTTTGCCATAAGGGGCGGGTTTCTTCTTCATCAGGGAGAATCGCTGAACCATTTCTTTCATCAGGTTCATCTTTAAAGGCAAACTGCATCCCTAAGCCAATAATAATACTAAACGCGATCGCGCCAATGGCACGGGCAATTCCTAATTGCACTCCCAACACTTTCGCCGTGAGAATAATCGCTAAAACATTAATCGCCGGCCCCGAATAGAGAAAAGCAATTGCCGGTCCTAACCCCGCACCGCGACGATAGATTCCTGCGAATAAAGGCAATACTGTACAAGAACAAACCGCTAAAATAATACCAGAAACAGAAGCTACTCCATAAGACACAAAAGGGTTAGCTTTACTGCCTAAATATTTCATCACAGCGTTTTGACCGAGAAAAACCGCGATCGCGCCGGCAATAAAAAACGCTGGAATTAAACATAGCAAAACGTGTTCTTGGGCATACCACCGCACTAGATATAAGGCTTCCCAAAAGGCTTGTTCAACTCGTTCTGATTGCTGTAAAACATTGACGGGTAAATAAAAACACAGCAAGAAAACGCCAACAATAATTGCTAGCGGTTTCCATTCTTCCCGCCAAAATGACGATTTTTCCATGATTCTCCCTCCTTAATAACGAAAAACGAACAGATACACGCCTCCCCAATCCTTGAGGAGAGGCTTACATGGGGATGTCTTACTCTGGTTTAGGCTTTTAAGTAGGCTTGAATTTCTTCAGCACTCAACACTTTCCCCTGTGTCACGACTTGATCGTTAATGAGCAAAGCCGGTGTTTTCATCACTCCTCGTTCTGCAATTTGCATCGGATCCATCGTATGGGAAACCTCTCCCTCTAAATCGAGATTAGTCAGCGCTGTTTTCACATTGGTTTCTAGTTGCTGACATTTTTTACAGCCTGTTCCTAACACTTCTGCTTTAATACCGCTCATGGTTCTGTTTTCTCTTTTTAATCACTAATTAATTAAAAAGTAATCCTTATACCTTGGTATAAGATCAAGGGATTTCGGAAAAATCATCCAAGACAATACATTCGCGATCTTGATCAAGATTGGTTTCACACTGTTTGAGCAAGGGTAAAAGTTCCTCTCGTAACTGGGAATAACGATTGATTTTCTCATCTATTTCTTGAATTTTTTGTTGCAAGCGCTCATAAACCGCTTGACAAGTCAGGGCTTCTCCTTCTTTGAGAGCTAAAATTTCTTTAATTTCCTGAAGCGTTAGCCCCAAAGATTTCGCACGAAGAATAAATGATAAGCGTTCCACATCTTCTTGAGTGTAAAGGCGAGAACCAGTTTTTGTTCGCTGAGGGGAAGGAATTAAACCAATCCGTTCGTAAAAATAGAGTGTTTGCGGATTCACTCCTAACTGATGAGAAACTTCGCTGATTTTTAACCCCATTGTTTTAGACGCGTTTGGCATTTTCTTGATCTTTAACAGCAAAATGCCTCTTCCTCAAGATTAGGTTGCAATCCGAACTCATAACGATTATGATTTATGTAAGAACGGAATTAAGGGATGAACCAGCAATGGAAATCAAAGAAATTCCCCTAGAAGACATTCGTCGTCCCTTGCCGCGACAGAATGATCCCGATAAGGTAAAAGCCTTAATGGACTCAATTGCTGAGGAAGGATTACACGAACCGATTGATGTGTTAGAAGTGGATGGCAACTACTACGGATTTTCCGGCTGTCATCGCTACGAAGCCCATCAACGTCTCGGGAAAGAAACCATTAAATGTCGCGTTCGTCGTGCCCCGCGAGCTGTCTTGCAAAAGCACCTTGCCTAGGAGGATTGATCTCAAAGAAAGAAATAAGAGTTCAATCCCATGGATGATTCAATTATTGCTTTTGGATCATAGGATTAAACCAAGTAGCTGCATGATTGAACAATTAAACGCGCAACGAAAATTATTATAAGGAGATATAACCATGCAAACGGCAGATCCCAAACAAACCCAAGCACCGGTTAATATTGGTATCGAAGAAAACGATCGTCAAGCGATCGCGGAAGGACTTTCTCACCTGTTAGCCGACACTTACAGCCTTTACCTAAAAACCCACTATTTCCACTGGAACGTCACGGGCCCGATGTTCCACTCTTTACACCAAATGTTTGAGGAGCAATACACCGAATTAGCGCAAGCAGTTGATGATATTGCGGAACGCATCCGTACCTTAGGAGAAGTTGCCCCTGGCAGTTACAGCCAATTTGCAGAACTCTCCTCGGTTCCTGAAACCCGTGAAGTTCCCGAAGCGCAAGAAATGGTCCGTTTACTGGTCGAAGGAAATGAAGCTGTGGTACGAACCGCTCGTGCGGCCTTCCCAGCTGCAGAACGGGCTGGCGACGAAGCCACTGCTGACCTGCTAACCGAACGGATGCGGACTCACGAAAAAACCGCCTGGATGTTGCGCAGCATGATTCAATAAGCAACAATAAAAGTGAATAAAGCGCGATCGCGTAAGGGTTTGATGGCAAGCCCTTACTTTTTTGTGTCAAACCATTATTTTAGAAGTTAACAAACGGGGGAAAATCTGCCAAAATAGGGATTATGGCTACACTAACCACTTCTCCGAACAATCTTTCTTTTCCGCTAACTGCGGTTGTTGGACAAGAAGCAATTAAACTCGCCCTGCTTCTTGGCGCTGTTGATCCCAAACTCGGCGGCATTGCCATTTCTGGGAAACGGGGCACGGCAAAATCTGTCATGGCGCGGGCAATCCATTCCCTACTGCCCCCCATTGAAATTGTCAAAGGCTCTCTGGCGAACTGCAATCCCAATAATCCTGAAGAATGGGATGATGATACTTTTGCCAACTATGGCGATACCACAGACATTCCCACAGAGGTCATTCCTGCCCCCTTTGTACAAATCCCGCTCGGGGTAACCGAAGACCGCTTGCTAGGGTCGGTGGATGTGGAAAAATCAGTCAAGGAAGGCAAAACCGTATTCCAACCGGGACTCTTAGCCAAAGCCCATCGGGGGGTTCTCTACGTTGATGAAATTAATCTCCTCGATGATCAAATTGCCAATAAGTTATTGTCCGTTCTCAGTGAAGGGCGCAATATCATTGAACGGGAAGGCATTAGTTTCCAGCATCCTTGTCAACCGCTTCTCATCGCCACGTATAATCCGGAAGAAAAACAACTGCGAGAACATTTATTAGACCGCATTGCTATCACCTTATCTGCGGATGGCGTCTTAGCATTAGACCAACGGGTGCAAGCAGTGGATCAGGTCATTAATTATGCCAATTCTCAACAAACCTTTATTGACCAATACCAACAAGATTTAGAAGGACTGCGCACCGATATTATTTTGGCACGGGAATGGTTGAAGGAAGTGACCATTGCCCCCGAACAAATTAACTACTTGGTTGAAGAAGCGGTGCGAGGGGTCGTGCAAGGTCATCGGGCGGAACTATTTGCCGTGCGAGTGGCCAAAGCAGCGGCTGCTTTAGATGGGCGCAATGAAGTCAATGGAGATGATCTGCGTCGGGCAGTGGAATTAGTGATTGTGCCACGTTCCACGGTTGCCCAAAGTCCACCGGAACAACAAGAAGAGGAACCGCCGCCACCCCCTCAAAACGAAGATCAAGAGCAAAATCAAGACGAACAAGACTCTTCCCAAGATGACAACCAACCCCCACCGCAAGGGGAAAGCCCTCCCGATCAACAACCGGAAGCAGAAGAACAACAAGAAGAAGAAGATACTTCAGAAGAAGACACCTCAGAAGACGAACAAGGGGAAGAGGAACAGCAACAAGCCCCGCAAATTCCAGAGGAGTTTGTGTTTGATTCAGAAGGGGTGATTATGGATCCCACTGTGCTGTATTTTTCGCAAATGGCACAGCAACAGGGAACGTCTGGCAATCGCGGCTTGATTTTTTCTGAGGAACACGGGCGTTATGTGAAGCCCATGCTTCCCAAAGGAAAAGTTACCCGAATTGCTGTAGATGCTACATTGCGCGCGGCTGCCCCCTATCAAAAAGCACGGCGGATGCGTCAGCCCAATCGGCGAGTGATTGTGGAACAGAGCGATATGCGCGCCAAACGCCTTGCCCGGAAAGCAGGGGCACTCGTGGTGTTTTTAGTGGATGCCTCGGGTTCGATGGCCTTAAACCGGATGCAATCGGCAAAAGGGGCGGTTCTCAAATTACTGACAGAAGCCTATGAAAATCGGGATGAAGTGGCGTTAATTCCCTTTCGAGGGGAACGCGCTGAGGTGTTGTTACCCCCCACCCGTTCCATTTCCATGGCACGGAATCGCTTGGAAACCTTGCCTTGCGGCGGCGGCTCGCCCTTAGCCCATGGGTTAACCCAAGCTGTTCATTTAGGGCGCAATGCCCAAATGTCAGGAGATATTGGTCAGGTGATTTTAGTAGCAATTACTGATGGACGCGGCAATATTCCCTTGGCGCGATCGCTGGGTGAACCTTTACCAGACGAGGAAAAACCTAATATCAAGGAAGAGTTGTTAGAAATTGCCGGTAAAATTCGCGCGATCGGTATGAAATTGTTAGTGATTGATACAGAAAACAAATTTGTTTCCACCGGATTTGCGAAAGAGTTAGCCAATGCGGCCGGAGGGAATTATTATCACTTGCCGAAGGCAACGGATCAGGCGATCGCGGGAATGGCCAAACAAGCAATTGCTGATATGAAATAGTCCCATTTGTTATTAGTTATTGGTTGTTTTTTTGCGACCAATAACTAGTAACTGATCCGCCGTCTTTCCGAATCAATCGCTAACCATGTATCTCAAAAATTATACCACTGGCGATTACACGCCGGGTGCATCTTTTCTGAAACAACTGCTCTGGTATTTTATCGGTTGCCCTTTAGTGCGCAGCTATTGGCTTCCCTTTTCTGGATTAAAAGTATTTTTATTGAAATTATTTGGTGCTGAAATTGGTCAAGGCGTTCGCATTAAACCGGGGGTTTTAATTAAATTTCCTTGGCGATTATCTGTAGCAAATGATGTTTGGTTCGGGGAAAATCTTTGGATTGATAATTTAGCCCAAGTTACGATTCAAAGTAATGTTTGCCTATCCCAAGGTGTCTATTTATGTACTGGCAATCATAGTTGGCGCGACCCTAATTTTCGCTTAATCACGGAACCCATCACCCTAGAAGAAGGAAGTTGGATTGCTGCCAAAGCAGTGATTGGACCGGGAGTTACCGTTAAAAAAGGAGCAGTTTTAGGATTAGGTGGTGTCACTAGCCACTCCTTAGAAGCCATGACAATTTATATGGGAAATCCTGCCCAACCCATTAAAGCACGAATGATTAGCAATTAATGATTTGTTGCTTACGGGTCACTCGTTACGGGGTACTGAAAATGCGTTAATATCGTGTAATGTAGTCTAAAACAGGCAGGTGATGATGGAGCCAGATTCACTCCCTACCGAGATTATTCTCAGTCATCCTCGTCAGTCTTTGGGAAAAATTCAGCTTGATTCCACACCGCAACCCGGCCAACATATTGATCTCAATGGCGAAACCTATCGGATTTTAGAACGCCATCATCATTATCAATACAAAGGCGGCGGTTATCGGTTAGACAAAATGTCAATCTATGTGCAATCGGCACAACGGCCGCAAGAAACCACCTATCTAGAAGGAAAATGGGTCATTGGCGATATTACTTGTCAGTATAACGCGCGATCGGAACTGTTGCGCTGCGCTGTTAATCCGGAAGGCCCTTGTGAAGGATGTCCTCACTATGAACCGATTACTGAGTGAGAGACCCCAATTTCTCTCCTGTTGCTAAGCGCATGCCATTGACGAAATCCCACCCTGATTGGGGCCGTTTTCCAGAACGCTGTACTTGAGACAGTAACAGCAACCCGTCACCCGTTTGCACAATTGGCCCAAATTTTTTAATCATACCAACAATTTCCCCGGCTTCTCCCGTTGAGAGAGAAAGATTCTGCCATTGTTGACGAAGGCTATCATACGCGGCAGGCAGTTGCGGCCAATACGCCTCTCCTAAGGGAACTGTTGCCAGGACTTTCAGGGCTTCTCCCCGCAACGACGTCGAACAGGAGGGATAAAACCCTCTAATTTGATTATGGAGCGCGATCGCGCTCTTTGACCAATCTAGGGCATAATGATGTTTTTGAAGCAAGGGTGCATAGGTAGCCTGGCTATCATCTTGGGGCGTGGCTTCAATGTCTCCATTCTCCCATTTGAATAGCGTTTCTACGAGTAAGTCTCCTCCCAGTTTCGCCAGTCTTTCCCCAACCGTCTCAGCATTATCTAACAAACTGACAGGGGTAGTTGCCTTCAGTAACATGTCTCCGGTATCCATGCCCGTATCCATCAACATGGTCGTTACCCCAACTTCTGTTTCTCCGTTATACAAACTCCACTGAATGGGAGCGGCCCCTCGGTATTGGGGTAAAATTGAGCCATGGACATTAATGCAACCTAGACGCGGCATTTCTAAAATTTCCGAAGACAGAATTTGCCCATAAGCAGCGACAATAAAGGCATCTGCTTTCATCTCTCGTAACTGCTGTAAGGCAGCAGCGTCTTTTTTCACGCGTTTTGGTTGCAAAACCGGAATATTGTTAGCAGTAGCAACTTCTTTGACAGGAGAAGGAATGAGTTTTTTCCCTCTCCCTTTGGGTTTATCCGGTTGCGTAACCGCTGATAAAACTTCAATTTGGGAATGTTCAACTAAAGCTTCGAGAGAGGGAACCGCAAAATCGGGCGTCCCAAAAAAGATAACTTTCATAGGATTATTAATTAACAATTAACAATTAACAATTCGGAAACCTACCAAATAATTCCAAAATAACGAAGGATGGCTCATCAATATCCTTGTCAATTGCCAATTGTCAATGGTGCTTAGCTGCGATTTTGGGAAGAACCAATCATGGGACGTTCGGTAGACTCACGGAAGCGTTGGACATTTTCCCCATAGGCAATGGGTAAAACACATTCCACATTTTCGTGAGGACGGGGAATAATCACCCAAGTTTCCAATTCAGCGCCATAAGCCTGGTCAACAGCATGAATTCCAGCATCCATTGCGGTTTTTACTTCCGAGACATCCCCACGGATAATGATCGTAAATCGGGCACTGCCGGCACGAATATACCCTACCAAAGTGACTCTTCCCGTTTTGACCATTGCATCCGCTGCTGCCAGGACTCCCGGAAATCCTCTTGTTTCAAGACTACCAACCGCATCTAGAGACATTCAGGTTTCTCCTTAATATTTAATTGACGTTCAATATGATTCCAGAATTATTCTACACGCGAAAAGCTTCCACGTCTTCACTATACGCAATTGGCAACACTGATTCTAAATTTTCTGGCGGGTTCGGAATCATATAGTGAGTGAGAACTTTTCCATTATAAGCTTGTTCTGCTGCTTCAATTCCTGCTGTCATGGAACGTTTGACTTCAGAAACCGGGCCGCGCACAGCAACAAAAAATTGACCCCGTTCCGCTTTATCATAGGAAACAAGCGTCACTGCTGCTTCCTTCACCATCGCATCCGCTGCCGCTAAAACCGGTGGAAAGCCATCAGTCTGAATAACACCTACAGCAACTGGCATTTTGGTTGTCTCCTTTCAATTTCACCCAAAATTAACATTTACCTTTTTAGAACAAAAAGCAATATCTCGCTTTAACAGGAGAACCTAGACGAGATTGAACGTGGTCCAGACCGCGCCTGATTCAATGCCCTGGGCAAGCGTTTGCTGGGACTGCCTGTCCCTAATTAGCTTAACTTTATCACGGAATGTTCTCCAGGACAGCGAAGCTTGACGCCTTGATGGTAACGAATGGATGCCGCAACCCTGGGCAAGAGAGGTTTAAATGGGTTCCACTTGCGCTCGATAGAGGAGTTTTTCGCCATGTTGATACCCCACATATCGCACGCGAACTGTTTCACCCGGTTGCGCATTGCCTGATAACAGTTGGTGTTGCCCTGGATTATAGGGAAGTTCTTCCCCCACTTCGCCAATTCTGACCACTCCCCAAGATTGCAACAACTTTTCTAAGGGATTTAATAATTTAATCACCCGTTGCGCCGGTAAATCCGGGTTTTGCGCGATCGCGCTGAGGGCAGTGGGCCATTGTAACAGCCAAGCTTCGATGATCTGCAAACTTTCCCGTTGAAACTGTTCCCGCAGTGAGGATTCAGTGGGCGAGGCGTCTCTGGTTACTGTTTCTGAAGAAAACGATTCCACTAACTCATTTAAAGATACCGATAATACTGCTGCCAGAGACAACAGCACTTCCACCCGCATTTGTTTAAGTTTTCCCTGGCGTAAGCGCCGAATTTGTTTTTCAGAGACCCCTGCTTGTTGACTTAACTGCTTAAAACTGGAAATTCCGACTTGCGCCATCAATTGTTTTAATACAGGAGTATAGTCCTCATTAATTGCTTCACTCATCCCAAATTATGAATTCTGTTTTGATTTTACTGGTTATTATCTACGGTTTAAGCCTGGTTGGGTCATTTCTAGGTGTGACTTTAGCCCTTCCGGTGGAAGAACGACAAGAGAGTTTAACCCTGCTAATTACAGCCCAAGCAATTCTCTTTGCCAGTGCTTTGGGATTTTACTTTGGTCGCAAAAGCTGAGTTGATCTTGGTTCATGTTGAACACTTTACAAGAACTGGGATTCGCTATATTAAGGAGCACCATCAACTTTCCTTATCAAAAGTCTTTCTTGGGAAAGATTGAAAAAAATGTCAAGCTCTTTTTATAATTGTTTACATAACAGCCAACTTGCAATGAAAACTGAAGAGGTCAGTTATGGAACTATCCCTAGAACAAGAATTCAATTTGCGTTCCTTTGAAACCCAAGTCAAGCAAATGAGTCGTGAACAAGCCCAAGAGTTTTTAGTGAAACTCTACGAGCAAATGTTAACCCGAGAAAATATGTATAAAGAATTCATCAAACATGAATGGGGAATTGACCAAGGCTACTCAGCATAGGCTCAACTAGCTTATTTTAAGCTGAGCGACCTCTATCTCTTGCTTGGTCCGTTGGCTGTGAACAAGCTGGGGAAAATGGGGCGTTTCAGTTGCTCACAAACAGTTCGCTATTCATAATTGATTACGCTTGATCTGGAACTCCTATATTTCATCTTTATAAACTTGTTACAGTTGAAGCCGGTTTTCTCTCTAATCTCTGTCATGATTAATGATGATACGGTCTATGGTAAGGTTAGGGTAACTCCTGCGAGATGTTTCCAAGACTGTCCAAACCATTAATAAGAACCCTTCTGTAACATGTTTAAGCGTTGTCTAATTTGTACGGATTTTACTGACGGCTTAGACCGTTTTGCATCATTTGTTCCCAGTTTAAGTGCTTCGGGATTAAACTATATTGTCTTTCTGCACAGCGTTCCTTATTGGGAGGAAGCAGAAATTCCCCATGTTAAGGAAGAAAAAGTAGAAGCAGCCAGGGAACGGCTGTCAAATGCCTTAGAAAATATTCCAGAAGGCGTGGAAGTCAAAGTGGAAGTTCCTGAGGGCAAACCCAGCGATACGATTCCTCGTATTGTCAAACAAGAAAACATTGAAGTCGTTTTAGCAGGCACCCCAATTCGGAGTTTTTTACAGGAACAAGTTTTTGGCAGTACCAGTGTCAGTTTAGCCCATGCCACCTCTGCCCCCTTAATGATCTTTCGTCCCAATCACATCTCAGTTTATACGAAAGAAGAGTTGGACCTACGTTGTCAACACCTCTGGCGCTCGCTGTTAATTCCTTATAATGATAGCTCAGCGGCCCAATATCTAGTCGAGCAAATTAAAGAATGTGTGAAGCGGGATGGCAATTCCAGTCTCCAACAGGCAATTCTCGTTTGGATCATTAGTGAAGGGGGACGACTGCCAAAAGAAACGGTAGAAACTCGCAAAACCGATGCTGAAAAGCGCATTGCTGAAGTCAAACAAGAATTAGAAAGCGTGGGCTTAAAAGTCGAGACACAAGTCGGTGTTGGCAACCCCACGGTAGAAATTATCAATGCCGTAATGACGAAAGATGTGAGCGCGATCGCGGTGGGAGCGGACGACCGAGGCGGCCTGTTGCAATGGACGGTTCCCAGCCTTGCTAGTGAAATTCTCCGCAGCAGTTGGTATCCTGTGCTGTTTTTCTCTCAATCGCAGTCATAATTCATCCAGGGTTTCCCGGATTAAATAACTGAATGAGTTAAAGTCCGGAAACATTGCTGGGAGCATCTGTGCCCATAGATTCTAGCTTAAATTGAATCTTGGGTTTTAAGTTTTCAAACTCTCGTCGCAAGAGTTGCTTGCTCATTTGAGGGCTGGCATGAGATTCCCAACTTTGACTGGATTTTGCCCAATCATGAAGTTTTTGTCGTTGTCCCCCCGCGATGGTGGAAGTCAGAACATGTTGACAGGCATTCGGAGACTCAATGGCAAAGAATAAAATGCGATAATAGCCTAATTCTCCCAAAGCTCGCGCTGTACGTTGTCCGGTGCTGGTTTTTAAGTCCAAATAGCAAGGAAGCCAGCGTGTGCCATGTTCCACATTGTGTAAAGCCGTAATCCACAAGACCATGGGATGAGGGGACATAATAAACAAAAACTGATTGTAGCGGGTACTCAACAACCGATTTTCAATATCTTGTTTATCCAACATTACCCACAAAGAAGGAAATGATCCCTGAGAAGAATTAAGCAGCCTGGGGAAAACAATTTTTTGACGGGGCTTATCGGCAGGCCAAGCTGTATTTAAATAAGACTCTTCATCATTCCCGGCGATGCTGCCTGTCGCTCGTTGTGTCGGATGAGTGGTGCGATCTTCTAGAGAGGTTCGACTAAACTCATCAACAGAGGTTTTGCTTTCTTCAAGTTCCTCTTCGATTTTGGTAAATTCTTGTAAGATTGCCTCCATTGCTTGAGGACGCTCTTCCCGATCTTTGGCTAAACACTGAAAAATTAAATCTTGCAAGGACTTTGGGATTCTCAGATCTTCTCGAAAGGGTTCGGGCGGAAAATAACGATGGGCTTGATACCAGGCGCCAAAAGAATTGTTTTCGGGAAGAATAGGCATTTCTCCAGTAATCATCTCATACATCATTACCCCTAAACTATAGATGTCAGAGCGATTATCCAGTTCTTTCCCTTCGATTTGTTCCGGAGAACAATACGCTAGTGTTCCTTGAAAAGAATGAGTTTGATCGCTATCAGCTTGGACCAGCTTGGCAATCCCAAAATCCAGAATTTTTACCAATTCTCCCAGGGTAGAATCTTGGACAATTAAAATATTGCTGGGTTTGATATCCCGGTGAATAATGGGACAAAGTTCTCCTCGAAAGTAAATTCCTTGGTGGGCACATTGCAGTCCCAAACAAATTTGACGGCCTAAACGCAAAAAACGCCTTAGAGAAAGCGGACGATGCTTGATGGCTTCATTGAGTCCTTTTCCCTGTAAGAACTCCATGGCATAAAACGGGATATCGTATTCATCCACTCCATAATCTCGAACTTGGACAATATGAATGCTTTTTTCGCCGAGTAAGGCACAAATCGTTGCTTCTTGTTCAAAGCGAGTCCGTCGTTTTTTATTAAGCAGGGCTTGGGCAACAAATTTGACAGCAACGGTCAAACCTCCTAGTACCGTGTCTTCGGCACGATAGACTTGACCCATGGCCCCCTTGCCAACTAGTTCGATTATGCGATAACGATTTGCGAGTAAACGACCCTCATTATGGTCTTCAGTCATTTTTCAAAAAGAACCCGAACGTGTAGAACCAAAACACTCCAGAGACACATCAAATTACCAAATGGAGTGGATATTCCAATGTTAAAAATAAAAACTGCTCTGGCTTAATTTTAATGCGCTTGCTGTCTATTGTGATCCGGTTTTGATCACCAATTACTTAAGAATTCATTCCGGGTTCAATTCCCCTTTAGAAGCACAGGTTAAGATTGCTTCTAACGTAATTATCATTTGATGTCCTTGGGTCAGACAACTGCAAAAATAGTAAGTATCGGCTTGTTTTTGGTAAAAGGTTTCAAATCCTTGACGGCGTTTGCGATCATTGAGTACCCAGTACCTTTGAATAATTGAAGTGGGCGTAATCCAGCCATTGCCTTCCAAGTTTCCTAACTGATTATGCTTTAGCACAAACGTATATTGACTTTGCTGGAATCCCAGATATCCTCGGTAATTTAGAAACAGCTCTGAACTGGAAAAATAATAATTGTTAATTGAATTTTCTTGGTGATGGGGAAGGGTTAGTCTTTGTGTATAGCTAAACCAATTCGGTTGATTCCAAACAATATTCACTGTTCCCTCAATCGGAACTGGATTCAGATGGGTTTCGCACCAAAACCCCTTTAGCCTCCATTGTCCGGGTTTAAGTAAAAAGGTATGTGTCACAGAACTCTCATTAGCTTGGTTGTTCGATTTGGTCTACAAAAAACGGGTTAAATCAAAGTCTGTAGCAGGTTGAGGCGTTGGGAAACGCTCTTGATTTAAGATTAACAGGAGGCGATCGCTGTAGTCCACAGCACCACGCAATTGCTCTGCTAGCAATTCCAGTCCGCCATTGGCCGCTTGTTCTAGAATAATCACCCGTTGGGCTGAGGCTTGGGGATCATAAGGGGAAAGAAGGGTAGAATTTTGGGTTTGCGCGATCGCGAGCAGTTTAATGACCCAATCGTATCCCCGAGATAAAAAAATTTCTAGGCTAATCGGCGCTGGATCTTTGCTAATGCCTGTTTCTATAGGGCGCGATCGTTGATGTTTTTCCCCATAGGCCGCTGCAAACATAATGACATCGGCATACGTTTCAAAGGTTCCTGTGCTTTCTTTCCCCATGGTGAGGGCTTGGACTAAACCGGCTTTATCTTTAGCAACTCGCACACGATGAACTGCCATCAATTAACCTGATATTAATGTTTCCCTATTCTAACGCGCGTTCTCAGTTTTCTAAGCAGAGCATTACTGGTGATTCACTGGCAATTCAGATTCGCTTCAGAAAATCAGGCAACCCTAATCATTAAGGGAAGGAAGAGATAGTAGATTTCCCAATTGAGGGATAAGACTTTTCTTGTCCCTCTCTCTATAGATCAAGCGGGATTTTATGGATAATCTTGGTAAGATGACAGCTTAGTCCCATGATCGAACAATAATTATACTAAGCGATGACACGAACTTATCAAATTACCCTATTGCCGGGAGATGGCATTGGCCCTGAAATCATTGGGGTAACTGTCGATATTCTCAACGCTGTTGGTAAGCAGTGTGACTTGCAATTTGAATTTTCCCAAGCCTTGATTGGCGGCGCTGCCATTGATGAAACTGGAGAGCCCTTGCCGCAACAAACCCTGGATACTTGTCGCCGTAGTGATGCGGTATTGCTCGCTGCTATTGGCGGCTATAAATGGGATAATTTACCCCGTCAGCAACGGCCTGAAACTGGTTTATTAGGCTTGCGCGCCGGCCTGGAATTATTTGCCAACTTGCGACCCGCGAAAATTCTCCCCCAACTAGTGAATTCATCAACCCTAAAACGCGAAGTTGTGGAGGGCGTGGATATTATGGTGGTGCGAGAGTTAACCGGCGGCGTTTATTTTGGGGAACCGAAAGGCATCTTTGCCACCGAAACCGGAGAACAACGGGGGGTCAATACCATGGCTTATCGCGATCGCGAAATTGATCGCATTGCCAAAGTTGCTTTTGAAACGGCTCAAAAACGGAATCAGCGACTGTGTTCGGTGGATAAAGCCAATGTGTTGGAAGTTTCCCAATTATGGCGCGATCGCGTTAATGCCCTAGCTTCTTCTTATCCTGACATTGAACTCTCTCATATGTATGTGGATAATGCCGCCATGCAACTGGTTCGTGCCCCCAAGCAATTTGACACGATTGTCACCGGGAATCTCTTTGGGGATATTCTTTCCGATGCGGCAGCGATGTTAACCGGCAGTATCGGCATGCTCCCCTCTGCTAGTATTGGCGAAGGAAAACCCGGTGTCTTTGAACCGGTTCATGGTTCTGCCCCGGATATTGCTGGGGAAGATAAAGCCAATCCCTTAGCGCAAGTCTTAAGTGCCGCCATGATGTTGCGTTACGGCTTAGATGAACCCACCGCTGCTGATAAGTTGGAGCAAGCCGTATTTCAAGTATTAGACCAAGGATATCGCACTGGGGATATTATGTCCGAAGGCATGACCTTTGTCGGTTGTCAAGGCATGGGAGAAGCCCTATTAAAAGCTTTATAAACCGATCAGTGAGCTAAGTTTGATTCGACTTAGCTTACTTGCAATAGCAACGCCTTCTTGACTGTGTCGAAAACCGTTACAATATCCCTAGTATGCAATGCTATCTGTACCGTCAGCACTACCGTTCCAATGAGCGATTCCAGTTCCCAAAGTTCTCCACATCCCGCTGATTATGGCGCTTATGTTGAACAAACCGCCTGTTTGCTAGAGCTGAATCTACCGGAGGAATACCGTGACAGCGTCATCGAAAATTTTACGCAACTGAGCGCGATCGCGCAACAAGTAATGGAATTTTCCCTTCCCTCTCACACGGAAATTGCTCCTGTGTTTAAACCCTAGTTTTTGATAGAATAAAAGACTAAAAGACTTATGTTTGCCGGAAAACGACCCAATAACTTAGGCGTCAAAGCAGGAAAGCTTGCTCCTTGTCCTGATACTCCCAACTGTGTTTCTAGCCAAAGTAAGGATTCCGAACACGCTATTGATCCGCTTCCTTATGTGTCTATTGCTGACATTAAAAAAGTCGTTGAAAATATGGAACGAACGACTATTATTGAAGAAACTGACAACTACCTTTATGCTGAATTTAAAAGCAGATTGATGGGATTTGTGGATGATGTTGAGTTTCATAAAGATGATGTGAATCAAGTGGTTCACGTCCGCTCAGCATCGCGTTTAGGAAAATCTGATTTGGGAGTCAATCGCAAGCGAGTTGAGTCAATTCGTGAGCAACTAAAGACAGTTGCCAGTCAACAATAATCAATTACCAATCCTAATTTGTGATTAATTCAAAGTCACCCGAACAATTTTTAATGGAGAGTACAGTTGTTAGTGAGATTTTCCCCTTACTGAATGCAGCTGAGACAGAAACCTTGGACTGGTTGCTCTCAGTTGCTATTGAGCAAGAGTTTAGCGCAGAGGAAGTGATTCTCTGCGATCAATCTTGGGGAAATGCCGTTTACTTTATTGTGTCAGGTTGGGTCAAAGCAAGACGTTGGCATAATGAAACACCCATCACATTATCCATTCAAGGACGAGGAGACTTTTTTGGGGAAAGTGCGATTTTAGATGAACCTCCTCGCGCCACAGAAATTGTTGCTCTTAGTGACACCAAAGTGATTGGCATTTCTGCGCAACGCTTCATTCAAAGCCTGTTTCAAGACTCCCAACTGCATCACAAGCTTCTCCAAATGACGGTCCGACGACTGCGCCAAATGGATACTCGTTTACAGTTGCACCATCATCCGCCCGTTGTGAAATTAGCTCATACCTTAGTGACCTTAGCTGAAACTTATGGCAAACCCACCGAAGAGGGGATGGAAATCTTACTCCTTCCAGAACAAGATTTAGCGGATATTGCCGACCTCAATTTAGAAGATACTCAGAAATTTTTAAACAAGTTTCAAAATAAAGGCTGGTTAGAATTAAATTTCGATGACCAAACCTTATCTGTAACCAATATTCGTCAACTGAGTCACTTAGCAACAGGAAGTCTTTGAATCGCGATAACTAAGCAGTTACCCATCAATTACCGATCACAAACCTATGACTGAAGCAACCATTACCCGCCAACCGACAACTGAACAAACGCAACCGAAATTATTTTATGAGGTTTCCTTACCGGAACCGCAAAATCATTTATTCCACGTTAAATTACAAGTAGAAAATTGGGAAGCCAGTACCCTCGATATCCACTTTCCCGTGTGGACACCAGGGTCTTATGTGGTCCGAGAATATGCCCGCCATATTCAACAAGTAACCGCTTATAATACCAATAATCGGCAAGCTTTGCCCCTACAAAAACAAAGTAAAAATGCCTGGAAAATTAATACTGAAGAAACGAATACAATTAGTATTGAATATCAAGTTTATGCCAATGAATTAACTGTCAGAACCAATCATCTTGATGCCAGCCACGGTTATTTTAATGGCGCAGCGCTCTTCTTTTACATTCCCAACCAAAAAGAAACGCCCCTTGAAATTAAAATTGTTCCCCCAGCCAGCAACTGGAAAGTTACGACTCCCTTACCGGCAGTAGAAGGCCAAACCAATACCTTTATTGCCGACAATTTTGATACCTTAGTCGATAGCCCCTTTGAAATTGGCACCCATGACATTTATGATTTTGACGTCTTAGACAAACCGCATCAGCTTGCCATTTGGGGAAAAGGGAATGCCAATCCCGAACAAATTATTGAAGATATCAAAAAAATTGTCGTTACAGAAGCAGACATTTATCGAGAACTGCCCTATGATCACTATATTTTTCTTTTGCATCAAGCAGCCAGCGGTTTTGGCGGCTTAGAACATAAAAATTGCTGTTCTTTAATTTATCCTCGTTTTGGCTTCCGTGCTTCTGATAGATATAACCGCTTCATGCAACTGGTTGCCCATGAATTTTTCCATCTGTGGAATGTCAAACGGATTCGCCCCAAAGCCTTAGAAACCTTTGATTATACTCAAGAAAACTATACCACTGCTCTTTGGTTTGCCGAAGGCACAACCAGTTATTATGATGCCTTGATTCCCATGCGGGCAGGGGTTTATGATGCCAGAACTTGTTTAGATAATCTAGGAAAAGATATTTCCCGCTATTTGACCACGCCGGGGCGAAAAGTACAACCCTTAGCCGAATCCAGTTTTGATGCTTGGATTAAGTTATATCGCCGCGATGCTAATAGCGATAATAATCAAGTTTCTTACTATCTCAAAGGCGAGTTGGTTTCCCTGTTGCTTGACTTGCTGATTCGGAGTAGGCACAATAATGAGCGTTCTTTGGATGATGTTCTGCGATCGCTGTGGGAACAATTTGGCAAACCGGAAATTGGCTATACCAATGAACAGTTGAAATCGGTTCTTGAATCCGTTGCCGACACTGATTTAACTGCGTTTCTACAAACCTATCTCCACACCACGGAAGAACTGCCCTTTGCCGAGTACTTAGAACCATTTGGTTTACAACTGACACCAATCAAAGACGATGATCCTGCCCCCTATTTAGGCATCAAAACGGCGCAAGAAAATGGGGCTAACAAAATTAAATTTGTGGATGCCGAATCACCAGCCGGATTAGCTGGGGTTGATGCGGGCGATGAATTGCTCGCTATTGATGGCATTCGCGTTAATTCGGAACAACTCAGCGATCGCGTTAAGGATTATCAAGCAGGGGATACCATTAACCTCACTGTATTCCATCAAGATGAATTAGTGACGCACAGGGTGACCTTAGCCTCACCGCAACCCAGCAGTTATAAAATTAGCAGTATTGAGGAACCCTCCACTGAACAGAAAGAGCTGCTATTTGGCTGGTTAGGGGTAACAACAGTCTAAATGCTAATCGTAAAAATCTTGCTTTGATTTTGGCCTCATCATATCAAATGGATTAATGTTTGCTAAGCTTGCTCGGGAAGATAGGGAGATAAGGAGACAAGGTGAAGAAATGACTTATGTGTCGCATGAATTAATCAATTTCATATTACGATATAAGCTTACGCGCATTTAAATTGGGATTTTTGTAGCTCAGAGTCCTTACAGCAAGCTTGGTGAGCGATCAAAATAGATGCATAACAGCTTATTATATTTTTGAATAAAATGATTTAAATGATCGATAATTTAGTTTAATATGTTAAATAATCCCACAATCATTAATTGCTAGGGAGGAGAACTAGCATGGCTACTATAGAATCAACTTTAAAGTCGTTTTTAACTTTACCTAATGCCATTAATTGGGATACTAGCGGTATTGCAACTGATCAATCTTTCCATCAAAGCTCAGCGATTCAAGCAAACAGTTATTTCTTTGGGCATCCTCAGTGGGCTAAGACATACTTAGAAACATGCCACCGCGAGCAGACCTTTAAAGAACGCTGGCAAGCTGTTACTGGTAGTTGGGATGACAAAATAATTGTTGATATTGGTTGTGGACCTGGAAACGTATTTGCTTCACTAGGAGGGTCGCCAAAACTTCTAATTGGCGTTGATATTTCTCCTGGTGCTTTAGCCATGGCACAACAAATTGGCTATACTCCTCTCTTAGCAGATGCGCATAATTTACCGTTGATTTCTGAATTTGCTGATCTAGTGGTTCTTAATGCCACCTTACACCACTGCCAGGATATGGTTAAAGTCTTAAGAGAGGCCGCACGCCTAGTTCGTCCGGGTGGCCTACTAGTTGTTGATCATGATCCCCAATTACAAGCCTGGAACTATAAAGGTCTAGGGATGTTGTTGTACCAAATACGATTACCCTTTTATCGGTTCTTGCTTCGTAACTTATACATTGATACTAAGCAACGAACTCATTTGCTACTGACAGAAATTCACCACAAACCGGGTGATGGTGTTACCTCTGAATTTTTTGATCAGAATTTGGAAGACCTTGAGTTTGCTGTTGAACTTTATCCTCACAATAATAATATCGGTAAGGAAGCCTTGCAAGGAAATCCTGGAAAACCACCGCATTGGCGATATCGGTTCGGACAGCGATTATCTGGAATTGATCCCGGCTTACCGGAAGCATCACTATCTTTGATGTGCGTTGCCCAACGTAAATAGGAAACTTGCTATCACAATTTGACTCAGGGGTCTAGAAATTAACTTTCAAAAATCTTCACCAATCACAATCAAGCGATCGCGTTCACTAAATTGAATGGGGGTAGATTTAACCGGATTAACCACAATCCCATAGCCCTGATATTCTTGGGTTGCTAAACTGGAACAACGATAGCCGATCGCGATCTCGCCTTTTTGTTGTGCGGCTTTCATCAGGGTATAAAAGGATAACGGTTCGTGCAGTTGGACGTAATTGGAAATCGGTTTTAAGTAAATTTCACAGCCATTGGGTTCTAATAGTTCATTGATGACATCGCTGCACAGGGGATTTTCTGCAATTTGGGAAATCATCAAACTGGTGAGGCGATCGCTGACAATAAAGTCATCCACCTGCGCGATCGTGGCTAATTGTTGATTGCGGCTATCCATCATTTCACTGGTAATGGAAAAAGGATAGCCTCCTTCTTTAGCAATTTGTCGCAAGTGCAACAGCGAAGTTAAAGTAATGCCGTCCGCTTCTTCTGCGTCCAAATCATCAGAATAGGCCAATAAAATAATATGATCAATGGCTTGCAGGGGAAGACTATTTAAAAGTTGGCGATCGGTAATATCTCCTTGTTGAAATAAAACACTCAGATGTTGCAGTCGTTGCAATTTTGGGCTATAGTCTTCTCCAAGTTTGCTTTCATCGGCAATAACAGTTGCCACCGATCCTAAGCAGACATAAGAATCAAGTTTTTGAATAATCGTCTCAGCTTGTTCATTCCATCCTAAAATTAAAAACTTCTCAGGTTTTTTACCGACAATTTTATTGCTTAAAGATTCTTCTGCAAATTGAATGCGTTCTCGATTTTCCCATAATTTAATATCTCGATAATTATCAGCAATGACAATCATTTGATCCCCTTCTTTGAGAACTGTATTGGGGGCAGGTTTTAAACAGGGATAATCATTTTCTGGACAATAGCCAATGACTAGGGCATTTTGATACGCAAAAATGCTTTCGGAAAACGTTGCCCCAGCCAGGGTATTGACCGGATCAAAATAAATTTCATTCCCGGCAAAGGAAAGCAATTCTAAATAAACTCGCGATAACCCAGGTTGTCGACAAATTTGAGCAATAATGCGAGCAATAAAGTCGCCGGTTAAAACAAATTCGACGCGATCTTTCCCAACAGTTTCTGCAATTTGTAAATTTTTGGGATTTTGAATTTCCGTAACAATGCGATAAGGTTCTAAGCGACGTTCTGGATTGTTGGAAAGGGCTAAAAGGGTTTTAATGACGCTGGTATCGGGATGATCGCTTTCTTCAGGAGGAAGAATAATAATGGATTTTGCCCGATCTAAATTGGTAATTTTTAAATCAATTAAATCCGTGGCAACCCCTTGGCGACAAATGACTTTAATGCGACGATTTTTTTTGATACGAGTGCGGACTTCCTCCTCCATTTCCACTTTATCTTTATCGCCCAGAATAACGACTGTAACGGGAATGCGATCATCATCAATCAATAATAATTCTGATAAGATAGGAAATACTTGTGTTGACCAACCTAAAATAACAATATGATCGGATTCTAAAACTTGGGAACGTCCGCGGCGCAATTGGTAAAGTTGCCCTTCAATTCCGGCGACAATTACCCCAATAATAATGCTGACGGTAAATAAATTAAACAGAATTAAAATCAGCATGCTAATACGGGTTGGCCAAGGCAATCCTTCCGTGGGATCCCAAGAAATTAAAGTGGTAATTAAAAATGACCAAATTTGATCAGCGAGCGTCGGTTGTGAAGCATAGCCGGTTTTCCAAGTAATAAAAGAAACACTTAAAACCACAACGGCTCCAATGAGAATCAGCCACCCTAACAGGGCAATTGATCCTCTTGAGAGGAGATTATCAAAGGCATATCTTAACCGTTCGCGCCAAGGAGGATTTTTCATTACCTTCCCTAAATGAACATTCAATCAAAATTTAGCAAACATTTTCAGAGAAAATTCCCCAAGGAGATAGATTTCTAGAAACCTTTTCTAGGATAAACTAAATAAGTTGATGCTTTTGCTTCAAGAATCAACCTTATTAATGATCAATTTTGATACATGAAATTACCGTGGGTGGGTAAAATTAAACGGCCTTTACCATGGCTTGTTGGTGTGGTTGCTGTTGGGGCTTTGACTGTCGGAACAACGGCTTATTTTCTCAATCGAGGCAAGCAAGATTATAATTTACAAGAATTGACCGTTCCTGTGGAACGACAAGATTTGCGAGTGGAAATTGAAGCCAGTGGAACCGTACGACCGATTCAAAGTGTGAATATCAGCCCGAAAACGGCCGGGCGTTTAGAACAACTCTATGTGGAACAAGGCGATCGCGTAGAGAAAGGGCAACCCGTCGCCAAAATGGAAAATGATCAACTGCAGGCACAACTCGAACGTGCTCAAAGCAACTTAGCAGAAGCCAAAGCCCGGTTAGCGGAGGCAAAAGCCGGATCGCGCATCGAAGAAATTGAACAAGCTAGAGCGAATTTAGCGCAAACCAAGGCGCGGTTAGCAGAAGCAAAAGCACGCATTCCTGAAAATATCGCCCAACTTGAGTCTCAAGTGGAATCGGCTCAGTCGCAATTTGAACTGGCACAAGAACGCCTCAATCGCAATGAACTGTTATTAGCAGAGGGCGCGATCGCGCAAGACCGCTTTGACGAAGTACGCAACCAATATCGTAACGCAAAAGCATCCCTTGCCGAAGCCCGACAACGGCTTCAAGAGGCCAAAAATACCAATCGTCCTGAAATTGAACGCTTAGAAGCAGAAGTGGCCTCTGCTCGCGCCAACTTGCAACAATTACAACGAGGCACACGCCAAGAAGAAATAGATCGTCTAGAAGCAGCGGTTAGGGCAGCAAGAGCCCAATATCGAGAAGCACAAATTCAATATGAAGATAGTACCGTGAAAGCTCCTTTTTCGGGCGTAGTGACGCAAAAATATGCAACAGAAGGGGCATTTGTCACGCCGACGACTTCTGCCTCTAGTACGGCTGCCGCGACGTCTACTTCTATTATTGCTCTGGCTCAGGGATTGGAAGTGTTGGCGAAAGTGCCGGAAGTGGATGTCACGCAATTAAAGAAAGGGCAACCCGTGGAAATTGTTGCCGATGCCTTTCCCAATGAGGTTTTCAAAGGTCAGATCAAATTAATTGCCCCAGAAGCCGTGGTTGAGCAAAATGTAACCTCTTTTGAAGTCAGAATTGCATTACTTTCGGGGGAAAACAAGTTGCAATCCGGGATGAATGCCGATGTGACCTTTATTGGAAATCAACTGCAAGATACCTTAGTGATTCCCACGGTTGCTGTGGTTACCCAAGATGGAGAAACGGGTGTCATGGTGGTCAATGAAAACAATAAACCGGAGTTTCAACCGGTAACCCTGGGCTTAACCATTGAGAATCAAACCCAAATTTTAAAAGGCTTAGAAAGTCGCGATCGCGTGTTTATTGATCTCCCAGAAGAATTGCGACGGCAAACGCAGTTAGATAAGTGACATCCCAAGACATTAAGTTAATTCACTGGCACACAGTAACACCAGTTGTCACTCCGTGGACTTTCAAACATCTCGCTTTAAAACAAAAAAGAAGGGTTGTTTGATTGATTTAAAGTCCATTAAACCTAAAACGGTATTCTCATCAATTTTTCTAAACGTATCATGAATCGGTAGATAATCATAAATCATCGTCGCACTGACTTTATTGCGATACTCCATCATTCGCAATCGCGCTTTTGATGTTTCTGTTTTAATCAGCGGATGACTCAAACGAAACAGTAATTGCATTGCTTGATTTTTAGGAAAGTTTAAAGGAATTGCTAATTTCATCAGAGTCGGATTAGGTGTTACTTTAAACACGTTTTTATAACGATCTAAAAATAATAAAGGATGAACCTGATCAGCATCAATAAATTGCTTGCCGTACCAATTCAAAGCTTCTAATAAACCATCCATGGGATGATCTGTATGCAAGCCCTCTCCTTGCCATTGCCCCATCATGAAATCTAGATTAACTGTATCTAATTCATCAAATAATTTTAGCGCTGCCTCAGTACTCGTTTTTCGCGTTTCTAGAACAGTCTGAAATTGTTTTACACTATCCATTGTTGGCTCTCCAATTCAGTGACATTATTTAGTTCAAATTTTAACTAATATAATCTGTCTGACTGCAAAAGTATACGAAACACGCAGAGCCAATGGAATTGTTATTTTGCTATCTCATATTTTTGCTATAAAGTTAATTTGAAAAATTGGGGTTAATACGAATTAATTGATATTCCCCTTGTTGTCCTAAAAACGTCACTTGTTCTACTTTTTCGATAATGTCATTGAGTTTGCGCGGATGACTTAAAATCAAAACTGATTCATCTTGGGGTTGTTGTTTTAAGTGCGCGATCGCGTTTTTCGTTTCATCAAAAAATGTCACTTGATGTTGCGTATAAAAAACGACACTGGGTTTTTTCATGCCAATCATAATTAACTCTTCCCCAGACTTTCTCACTGTTTTTTCCAGTTGCGCTAAGTTTCGCAATGGCAATTGTCGTGCCTGATCCATTAAAGAAACAGCAGGTTGCAAGACATAAATAAAGGTCAGCAACATTGCCAGTAAATTAATGCCCCATACCCAACGCAAATATTGTTTGCTAATTAACGCGAAACTTAAAAGTACAGTTGCACCTAACCAAATCACGCCACCCCTTATATGAAGTTTCGATTGCGCATAAATTTCCGATAAATTAGGGGCAGCCGGATCATAACCAATCAAGTTCGGACTGTAGTAGAAAGTTACAGCTAAACCCAAGACAAAGATAATATTAATTAAAATATTAATTTTTAGCTTTGTATCAACTGAATCTTCTTGGTGATCACTCCAAAACAAGCCTACTAAAATGGCACTGGCAGGAAGTAAGGGGATCACATAACTGGGCAATTTGGTAACAGCAATAGTAAAGAAACTAAAAATAACGGTAAACCAAAAAAATGCAAAGATTCCTAACTGTTGATGACGCAGTTGATGAGACCAAAATCGTCTTCGCCAAACCTGTAATTGCGCGATCGCGCTCGGTAAATAAACCGACAAAGGGGCAAACCCAACTAACACCACTAAAAAATAAAAATACCAGGGCGCATTATGATCATTTACCACTTGCGTAAAGCGTTGAATATTATGATAACCAAAAAACGAGTTAATATAAGCTTCACCATTTTCTGCAATTACTAAAACATACCAAGGAATGGTTAAAACCAGAAAAATAATCGCTCCTGAAAGGACACGCATTTCTTTAAAAACTTTCCACAAGTTTCCTTGATATAGCAAAAAAGCAATAATAATTAATCCTGGTAAAACGACACCCACTGGCCCTTTTGTTAACACCGCTAAGGCCGTTAAAATATAAAACCCAATATACCAAGGCGAAGGAATATTCAGACTAAAAAAAGGCTTTTCGGGAACCGTTTCTGAATGCACATACCCGATAAAAAAACACAATAAAGCACTGCCCATACATCCCGTTAACAATAAATCCGACACCCCAGTGCGTGCCCAAATGATAAACTCTGGCGTCAAAGCAAGAGTCGTTGCCCCGATGAAACTTGCCCAGTGCCGTTGTTTCACCGGTGACGCGGTTGCTAACGGAGAAACGCCAAACCGTACCAGTACAAAAAATAGAAAAATGGTTAGCCCCAAGGCACTCAAAGCTGAGGGAAGCCGCACTGCCCACTCATTCACCCCAACTGCTTGATACGCAATGGCCATTAACCAGTAAATGAGAGGGGGTTTATCGAAGCGCGTTTCCCCATTGAAGTAAGGCGTCACCCAGTTTCCCGTTTCTAGCATTTGACGGGCAGCTTCAGCGAATAAAGGTTCGGTTTCATCCACCAGCCCAATACTGCCTAATCGCCACAGAAAAGTAATGGCAGATAAAGCAGCAATCATGGTGAATGACAGTGTCAGGGGGGGAAAAAACTGGTTTTGCTCATCCTGCCACTGGCGAATTTGATTAATACCTGGTAACTTCATTACCCAAACGCTGCCAATTGTTTTGTTTCCGGATACCTATTTTACTTGCTTCGCAGGTGCCATATTAGCAACTTGACGATTCAACACCGCCTGCACTTTATCCACTTCCACAGGTTTCGCAATGCATTCATTGGCTCCTGACATGCGCGCTCGCACCCGATCTACCATATTACCCGTTAGAATGACCACAGGGACATTTTTTAGGGCTTCCACACGGCGAATTTGATGACACAATTCATAGCCATTCACCACTGGCATGACTAAGTCGAGAAAGATGAGCTCGGGTTTTTTCTCAATCAAAGTGGGCAACGCTTCCACACTTTCATAGATGCCTAAGAAATTATACCCCGAAGCGTGCGCGATCGTCTCAATCATTTTCTGGGTTTGCGGACTATCATCAACACAGGCAATAAGTCCTTTTTTCGTCGCGGTTGCCCGATTGGTTTGACGCGTATTCGCCTGTTCACTTGTCGCTTGTTTTGGAGAGAATAGAGACAAATCAGGAATATCAACCAACCCAATGACTTGCTGATGAATCAACGGTTGTAGAACTTGCGTCATGCCCCAAATATCACGCTTCAAACGCGCGGCTAAATCCCGCAAGGTTTCTTTGCCTTGCATCAAGCTCATTAAGTTCTGATAAACCTTTTCTGAGGTTTGTTGTTTTAATTGCTCTGGAGATTTGACAACAGGCGCCGCGTTGGGAGAATAGTTTTGCAGCCCCATTCCCAGCCAACGTTCCCAAGATTTTTGCACTTCCGGTTGCACTTCCATTACCGGTTGCATCCAGCTATAGGGTAAACGAGCTTGTTGTGAAGGACGATGGTTTTCGTTAACTTGAACATAGAAGCTATCGCCGGCTCCTTCCAAATCTGCCACTGTTGTTAATGCTTGGTTGGATTGCTGGCTAAAAAATTCTTGTAGAGTAGGATAGGCAAGTTCTGTAGCTTGTACAACGTCAAATAACCCTTCAATTAAGGCTTGTTTAATGATTTGCGTTACTTGAGCGGGGCTTAATTGTTTCTCTTGGGCTAGTTTGGCGAGTAGATGATATTCAGTACACTCGGGTTTTTCTGAGGCAGGAAGCGCATATTGGGACACCCTTTGCAGAACCGCATCTGTGGAGTCAGCGAGTTGAAGCTGTCTGAGGAAACGTCGGTGGGGATGCATGCCCCCAGCAATCCAAGCGAGTTGTCCCAAGTTAAGATAAATTTGCCAGGACTGACCATTAGCAGCTTGCACATCCAAGCGGCCGGTGAATTGTTTTTTGCTGTAAAAGGTGAGATGACGAAAGATGCGGTTGCAAGTCAACCGTTGTTCTGCAGTGCTAACCATAACGCTTGCCTGTTGCTGTGATTGAGACTCGAATGACCCTGCCTGTAATATAGCTTAATTGCGAGCCTAAAGTATCATCACAAAGAAAGAAGTATTAGGCACTGATTCGCACTTGTTCTTCCCGTCGAGTCAGGCTATCGCACAAGAAACGAACAATGTATTCTTGCAGGGCATAAGCCAGAGACGGCGCTTCTTGTTTCATGGTTTCAAAGGTATCGCGATCGAGCCGATAGAGTTGACTGGGATGATCAGCCACCACTAACGAGGAAAGGGGGGGTTTGCCATAAAAGCGCATTTCCCCAAGCAGCGCTCCCTGACAATGAGTTTGCAAGCGTTTGGTTTGGCCATCCGGCAAGTCGAGCAACACACTCACTTGTCCTGATTCGATAAAGTATAAACATTGTTGGGTTGCCCCTGCTTCAAAGATGACCTCTCCGGCAGCGACCTTTTCCGGCGTTAGATACTGGATAAACGCTTCTGCTTGTTCCGGGGTTAAAAATAAATCGATTAATTGTTCTTTTAAAGAGGTTTTTTTCGTGTGGTAAGAACAGGATTTTTTTAATAATTCGTTTTCGCAATATTCTAAGCCCCGATCTAAATCAGGAAGAATATGACATAATTTTTCTTGCTCATCAATGCCTCCTCCTTGACGGAGTTGCGTTTCAATTTTAGGTAACAGATTGCTATAAACTAAGGTGAGGTTATATTGACGAGCAATTTTGAGAAGCTTAATAAAGCTGAGTACTCCAGAAGCATCGAGTCCTTCCACTTCTCGAAAATCAATCAGGATATAATTGACAGGAGATTCTTGTATTTGATCCACGCGATCGCGCACTTGTTGCAGTAGATAGTCGGCAGTGCCAAAAAAGACATATCCTTGCAATTCTAAAATATAAACTTGTTCTCCTTTTTTCGTTAAAGTTTCCCGTTCGGATTGGGTGCGATGGATATTGCTTCTCGTCCTGGCAATGGAAGAACTTTGTTTGACCACATTGAGTTGGCTATAGTTAAACATAAAGGAAATGACGCTCATGATAAAGCCGACGGCAATTCCTTCTAAAAAGCCCACAGCATTAATGACGATTAACGTGACAATGACAATCAAATAATCGGAAAAATTAAGCGTAAACCAGGCTTTGTATACCCATTGCCATAATAAAGACAGTCCTAAATATAAAATTAATCCGCCTAAAATCGGTTTTGGAAATAAGGAAATAAAGGAAGAACCTAGAATTAAAACCACCAAGCAAAAGATGCCGGAACTAATGCCGGATAAGCGATTATTAGCGCCAATTTTATTGACTAACAAAGTACTGGGCAAGGCTTGATTTCCAACCATGCCGCTTCCCATGCCGGAGGCAATATTAGAAACTCCAATCGCTTCTAATTCTCGATTCAGACTGATATCTCTACCGACAACTAATTCAATGCCGCTATTACTCAGAACTAACGATAATAAACTCACTAACATTAAGGAAACAATCATTCCCCAATGAGATAGAATGGCAGACCATTGAATAGCATCGAGTTGGGATAAAGTTAAAGGTTGCCAGAGTCCTCCGGCGGGAAATGTTTCTAATAACCAACCTTGTTGTCTAGCATCGGAAAGGGACATTCCTGTTGTCCAAAGCACTGCATAAAATCCGAGAATGAGTCCTAATAAACTCCCCGGCATGACTAAAAAATGTTGGTAGCGAGTCGAGACAACCAACAAAATTAAAGCTGCTAATAAAGCTGCCCCCCAATGCCATAAAGGATCCGGTTGAAAAAAGGTTGATAAATTGGTAAAGGTTAAATTAATATCTGTGGTAATTTGAATAGAACCTGAAACAAGCAGCCAACCGGTTCCTGCCATAAAACCGCCGACCACAGGATAGGGAATAAAACGAATTTTGCTTCCTAACTTCAACCGTCCTAATATTAACAAAAATAAACCAGTACAAAGAGAAGAGAGCGCGATCGCGGCTAATACTGTTATTAAAATTTCTGAGGAAGAAAAATTGGCCCTTAAATCAGTAACAATTTCCCTTGCTAAAATAGCAGTAATTGCTGTTGGCGCTGCCAGAGGAGTAGCAATCATTCCTGGAAGCGCACTAAAAATTCCAGCAACAAAACTAACAATTCCAGTACTAAATATTGTTAATCCCACACCGACTCCTAAATCTGACGCTAAACTTCCAGAAAAAATTAAAGTAGCATAAGAAATTGCTCGAATGACGCCGATAATGCCAGTAATGACACCTGCCATTAAACTTAAAAATAGATCTTTTGGTTGCAGATTATTCGCCAAAGCATGCCAAAAATTTAGGCGAAATTGCTGACGAGAACTTAACTGATTAGTCATCATTCCCCCTAAGTCACTATGATCTAGCGTGAATGGCTTTGGGAAAATAAACTGTATTAAATGTAACGAAGTTAGTGATGAACAAAGAGCTGTATCAGGAGAAACGAAAGCCCGCCACTGGCAATGGGAACCGTTAAATTGTCGATGCCTAATTTTGAAATTGCTTCACAACTACTCGCAATAATCGCCACGATGAGAGGAATAAACCAAGTTGACCATAGGTTCCCTTCCACTGCTAGCAAAATCAGACAGCAAATGGCATAACTGACCCCTGCCATGGTCAATGAACCTTCCCAGCTTTTCGTACTCCCAAAAATTCGATAGCGATGACGACCTAGATTTTGACCAACCAGCGCAGCCATCCCATCTCCCCAAGTCATGGTTAGAATCCCAATGGCGGCATATTGCGGTTTTTCCGGGAAAAACCAACTGATTAAAACCCCAATACTTACCGCATAAAAAAATGTTCCCAGACTTTGACGTCCCACACTGTTGATACTGGGTAAAATCGGGACGAAATAAGACAATAAAGCAATAATAGCCGCGATCGCGGCAGCACTGATGCCCATCCAAGCTGGGAGATGAAACCACCAAGCCAATAAAATGACATTGCCGGCACCAATATGTACCACTTTCCGGCTAAACTCAGGATCCCAAATAAAGACCCGACTGAGCACTTCTGCCAGCAGAACAATTCCTCCTAAAAACGCGATCACCAATACGGTAGGCCAAACGGGAAACACGAGAGAAGCGGACAAGAAATAAGGCAATAGCAAGATTATTCCTCAATTTATGAGCAGGATACATCTTTTATCATCGATCGCGCTACTCACTCCCGACAAATTTTAAATGCAACATAGGTAGTTTCTTTCCTCAATTGATTTTATTAAAATATTTCAACTCAAATTAGTTATTGATGAAAATATCTTATATTAAGCCAAGTAAATGCCAACGAATTGCCAACCGTTTGAGGCGTTGACTTGAAAATCAATTTTTTTTCTGATATATTATTTTTGGATGGTGGTCTATAGTAGCAATTTTCAAAACGATAGCGGTAAAAGCCCGTCAATTCGTTGCTAATTAGGGAATTCTCCCCTCTTGACAACTAGAAAAGATCGCATGAATTTTTGTAAAGCAATTCACGTCTTCCCAATTAAGCCATTGACAAATTTTCATAAATATGCATTCCTCAACGACAGTTTTCTTTGGAAACGAGAGTCAACTACTCCAGGCAAGCTGAGGCTGTGATTGCGAACTGATAGAGGGTTGCTTTAACTGAGATTTGCCCTTAATCTTGAAGTCTGAAATTCCCTGTTGCCGTAGCAGTATCGTTGGAATCGGAATTTCTCAGCAGTCTTGTTAAAGTTTTGCTTCCTCCCAAGACGCTACCTTGGAAGAAGACCTATAATTATCAATTCCAGTGAAACGTAAATAGATTGATATCAATTAACTTTATTCTATGTTTGACACACTATCAGAAAGTCTAGAATCTGCCTGGAAAAAACTTCGCGGTCAAGACAAAATTACTTCCAGCAATATCAAACCAGCCCTGCAAGAAGTCCGACGCGCCTTGCTATCGGCAGATGTCAATTTGCAAGTAGTGAAAAACTTCATTGCCGATGTCGAACAAGCGGCGCAAGGGGCTGATGTTATTTCTGGGGTTAGTCCGGACCAGCAATTTATCAAAATCGTCAATGATGAACTGGTGAAGGTGATGGGGGAAAGCAATGTTCCCCTCGCCCAAGCGGATACCCCGCCGACAGTGGTTCTCATGGCAGGGTTGCAAGGAACGGGGAAAACCACTGCCACGGCTAAACTCGCCCTCCATCTGAGAAAACAAGAGCGCAGCGCCTTGATGGTGGGAACTGACGTGTATCGTCCGGCAGCAATTGACCAGCTCAAAACCTTAGGGGAACAAATTGACGTTCCAGTCTTTGAAATGGGAACCGAGGCAAATCCGGTCGAAGTTGCTCAGAAAGGCATTGAAAAAGCCAAGGCAGAGGGCATTGATACGGTTCTCATTGACACGGCCGGACGTTTGCAAATTGACCAAGACATGATGGGAGAACTGAGTGCCATCAAAAATGCTGTGTCTCCCCATGAAGTCTTGCTGGTTGTGGACGCCATGACTGGACAAGAAGCGGCCAGTCTCACGGAAACCTTTCACCAAGAAGTGGGCGTTACCGGCGCTATTTTAACCAAATTGGATGGCGACACTCGCGGCGGCGCTGCTTTATCAGTGCGTCAAGTTTCGGGACAGCCCATTAAATTTATTGGGGTTGGGGAAAAAGTCGAAGCCCTGCAACCCTTTTATCCAGAACGGATGGCCTCGCGCATTCTTGGCATGGGCGATGTGGTTTCCCTGGTGGAAAAAGCCCAGGAAGAAATTGACATGGAAGATGCCGAAGCCATGCAAGCCAAGATGATGGAAGCGCGATTTGATTTCAATGATTTCTTGAAACAAATGCGCTTGCTGAAAAATATGGGATCATTTGGCAGTGTCATGAAAATGATTCCTGGCATGAATAAACTCAGCGGTTCGGATTTGGAGAAAGGGGAAAGCCAACTCAAGCGCACTGAGGCCATGATTAATTCCATGACTAAGCAAGAACGAGAACAACCGGAATTGTTGGCGAAATCTCCTGGTCGTCGCCGTCGCGTTGGAAAAGGTTCCGGTCACCAGGAGAAGGATGTCTCGAAACTGGTGGAAGATTTTCGAAAAATGCGTTCCATGATGCAAAGTATGGGACAAGGTGAAATGGGAATGCCCGGTATGGGCGGTGGCGGCGGACTTGGCGGCATGTTTGGCGGCGGCGGCATGGGCGGTCAACCGCAGCCCGGTTTTCGTCAACCCCCAGGTACAGGGAAAAAGAAAAAGAAAAAGAAGAAGAAAAAGAAAGGCTTTGGGGAACTGTAGCAGTCACCCGTTGTCATCATTGACTTTCAATTAAGGATCAAGGAGAAAGGAAGGACTTGATTAAGCCAATCATGTTCCATCAAACTTTCTTTCCTTGAAACCGTGAATTGCTAATAAAAAAATCCAACCACGAACAAGGAATCAGCAATAACCAATCTACTAATTATGCATAATCCCAATGAAATTCGTTTCTTGGTACTCGGTTTAATTAAAGATAATAATAACCGTGTTTTTCTCTCCGAAGGCTATGATGCGAATAAACAACAGTATTTTTATCGGGCGTTAGGCGGCGGCATTGAATTTGGCGAACGCAGTTTCGATGCCCTAAAGCGAGAGTTTCAAGAAGAGTTAGATGCGACGATTACTAATATTCAATATCTGAATTGTTTAGAAAGTATTTTTTCCTTTAATGGTCAACCGGGACATGAAGTGATTCAACTTTATCAATGCGACTTTACCAATCCTGATTTTTATCAGAAAGAGGAAGTCAGGTTTAATGAGGGAGAACGTGAAAAAGTTGCCCGTTGGGTTGATATCAATAAGTGTCGTTCGGGACAATTAAATGTCGTGCCGGAACAAGTGAGGGAGTATCTTTAAAGTGAGTTGCTAGTTATTGGTTATTCCTTTAACTTGCCAAAGTTTTCCCTTTTGGTGAATGGGAGTCACTTGATAATTTTGTGATTCTAGGCCTTTTACTAAGTTGGCAAGGGGACGAAAAACATAGACATTACTGTAATTGCTAGGAATATTAATCGATGTCTGATTATCAAAAAACATAAATTTTGTTTCTGGTTTTAGATGATGGCTTAAAGAGGTTGTGCGAATAATGCGAGACACATTGCCTAAGACTAAAGGCTTGTCCGATTGATTAATAATTGTGGCAACTTCTTGATTATAATAACTGCTATATTTATTCCACCAAGTAGAAGAATTATGCATAATAAGGGTTGAGATTAAGCTAACAGTGAGCGTCGCAACTAACATCAATCGCCAGCCTCTAACTCCCGAGCGAATTTGAACTCCTAAACAATAAGCTAAGGTTAATTGTACGCCAATATGGCACGCGATCGCGTAACGACTAATCGTTGACCGTTGTCCCCCCGTTACTAAATCGGGAATAGCTAACGCTAACGCAGTTGACCCAATTAAGGTTATAATAAACCACCATTGTTGTTCTGTTCCCTGACGATACAGAAAATAAAATGAATAAATAATTAACAGTAAAACTGCCAACAGCAAATACACGCCGGGTTGGTCATAACTTAGTTCAATATCTTGGAAGCGTTTAATATCAAAAATGATGTCTTGATAATGGATTTGTAAATCATAAATTGATCCGGCTGCATTAATCAGCCATCTTTGGAATAAAACTGGAAAAGGTGTTTCCTCAGTTACCCATCCCGCCATGCCATCGTCATTAAAAATAAAAACGAGAATCCAAGGAATAAATAAAATTAAGCCTAACAGGGCATAAAAGGCATAGAAAAATATAGTGGCATTGAAACGCCATTTTTGAGAAAATAAGGCATAAATCCCATGACCCAAAGACACTAATCCCACTAACGGATGGACATATAATCCGAGCGCGATCGCGCCACTGTAGCTGAACCAACTCCTAATGGTTTGAGAACGCATTGCCCATAAAAATGTTATATTAGCCAGAATAATTGTTACCACGAGAAAACTATATTCTCTTGCTTCTTGGGCATAGATGATTTGAAAAGGGGAAATGGCAACTAAGGCCACCGAAATTTCTGCAATTAAAGAGGAAGCAAATAATTGCCAACTTAGCCAATAAATCAGCGGTAAACTGAAAAGACTAAGAACTGCTGCTAATCCTCTAGTGACCTGAATGGAACTGCTAATGCCATCCATACTGAAATAAGTTAGGAAATAGTAAAGAGGAGAATGTTCGCTGGTCGCAATCGTTTGAACGCTTTGCCAAAAACTCGTTTCGGAAGCCAGTTGTTGATAATTTTGTAAAAAAGCAAGATTTAGGACTTCTCCCAATGGCGTTTCCTGAATAAATTGAGGCTCGGTATAGCCTGCTGCCCGTAGTGACGTATGAACTTCATCAATCCAATACACTTTTTCTTCTAAATTGCTCAAGCGAAAATAAATGCCTAAACCAATTAGAATCAGGAAAGCAATCCGCCACCAATTAAGTTGTTTAACCTTCATAGCAACAGCCAAGTTGGAGTTTGGGGATCAAACTATAGCATTTTCCCCTGTTTTCAGGTATCTGTTTGATAATTTGTTACTAATTATTCAGGACTCGTTATTCCCAAATAACCAATTCGCTATAGCATCTTAAATCAAGCACAGCTTATCATTGTATAGGAATTAAAGATAAAAGACTGATTCTAAGTTATGACTTCCAGTTCTCATGTTGCTGATTTACGTCGCAATTATACCCGTGCCGGTTTAAACGAAACCGAGGCGGATCCCAACCCCTTTATCCAATTTCAAACCTGGTTTGATCAAGCCTTATCCGCAGAGTTGCCGGAACCGAATGCCATGACTTTGGCAACAGCAACTGCAGAAGGAAAACCGGATGCGCGAATTGTTTTATTAAAAGGATTTGATGAGGAAGGGTTCGTTTTCTATAGCAACTATAACAGCCAAAAAGGCCAACAACTGGCAACGAATCCTTGGGCAGCATTGGTTTTTTGGTGGGCAGAATTAGAACGACAAGTTCGCATTGCAGGGTATGTGGAAAAAGTCTCAACAGAAGAATCAGAAGCCTATTTTGCCAGTCGTCCGTTTGATTCTCAATTAGGGGCTTGGGCGTCTCCGCAAAGTGAAGTCATTTCATCCCGAAGCGTTTTAGAAGAAAACATTGCCGAATTGCAACAAAAATATGACCGGGAAGGAGTTTCTAAACCCCCCAATTGGGGAGGATATCGGCTTTTTCCACAAGAATTTGAATTTTGGCAAGGCCGTCCGAGTCGCTTACATGACCGGTTGCGCTATCGACAACAGTCCGATGGCACTTGGATTCGAGAACGGTTAGCCCCTTAAGGAAAATTTTTGCTCCCCCGCAGGGAAGCAACGGTTAGGGGTCATTTCTACAGTTCGTCCTTATGAAGAAGTTTCCATTAATTCCATTTCCTTAAAAGAAAGGGACTCCGGCCGCCAACTAGAAGCACCCTCCATTAAAGCATTCACTTCTAGTTCCGTTTGCGGGGGAAAGATCAAAATGGTACTCTCATCGACTTCTAAACGATGGTAAAGGGTACTGACGAGATCTTTTGCTCCTTCCTTACTTTCGCGACGGTAATGATCAAAGCCATGGTTATCTGTCCAAACAATTGTCCACATTCACTGACCTCCTGAATTGTTTCCATGCTCTCCTGCTTAATCAAAAAAAGACAGGAATTTTCTTCTCTCAATTCATAGCATTTCTAAAAAGACCCATGACAGTAAAATAATTAACAATTGAGGTTGGTTTTATATAGTTTTTATACTCTGTTATTGCCCATCTTTTCACTAGAAATGCTCTCCTTCGATTGATTCAAAAGGTTGAGTCAAGGAAGCATCAGTGATTAGAAGCATTTTTTGTTGAAATTCAAATCAAGGGCGTACAAATGATACAAAACGCGCAAGCTGATCTCGTTATGATGAAACTAGACGTTAAGATTAATTTCAAATTGTAGCTGTTGTTCGAAAAAACTGCTTATTTATTGGTTTATCATGGAAGTCGCGACCCGCGTCCGCAACAGGAAGTGTTGAGGGTTGCCCAAGAGGTTCGAGAAAAGCTAGCTGCCGAACAAGCTTCTCTGTCCCCGGTTTCTTCCCAACAACCGGAAACGACTGCGGTACTAACAAAACCTCCTGAACCTTCCGTTTACACTGCGGCCTTGGAATTAGCTCCTTTATCGCTAGAAGACGCGATCGCGCAGATTATTACTGAAATGAAACAGCAAGGGATGACGCATTTGCGGGTGCTTCCTTTATTTCTGTTGCCGGGGGTTCATGTGCGAGAAGATATCCCTGCTGCCTTAGCACAAGCTCAGAAAAAGGCAGGGGAAGGGGTGTGCCTTGAGTTAGCCCCTTATGTAGGACAATCCCCCTTAATGGCGCAAAAATTGCAGGAAAAGTTAGGGGAAATTGTTCAGGATCCAGCTAACCCAGTTCAACCTTCTCCATCATCAGCTAAAATAATAGTCTCACATGGCAGTCGGCGCCAGGGCGGCAATCAACCGATTGAAGCCTTAGCGCGTCAATTAGGGGCTGTCGCGGCTTATTGGTCGGTTTCTCCCACGCTGAGTGAACAACTCGAAGCATTGGTGGAACAAGGAACCCGACAAATCAGCATGATTCCGTATTTTCTATTTCCTGGCGGACTGACTGACGCGATCGCGGAACAGGTGGCAGATTGGCAACGCCAGTTTCCTCATGTTGAATTCCATCTGGGAACCCCTTTAAGCCGCAGCTTCTCTCTTACTGATCTCATTATTAACGAACTTGTCGTATGACCCATCAACAACCGCTTGGCAAAGTTTATTTAGTTGGCGCAGGGCCTGGCGATCCCGGTTTATTTACCCTCAAAGGAAAAACCTTATTGGAAAATGCCGATGTTGTCATTTATGATGCCCTGGTTAGCGAAGCCATTCTCGGGATGATTAATCCCCAAGCGGAACAGATTAATGCTGGCAAACGACGGGGACGTCATTCCAAAAAACAACCGGAAACGACCCGGTTGCTCGTTGAAAAAGCACAAACCCACACCATTGTTGTCCGCTTAAAAGGCGGCGATCCGTTTGTCTTTGGCCGTGGCGGGGAAGAAATGGGCGACTTGGTGGAAGCTGGAGTGCCGGTGGAAGTAGTGCCGGGAATTACTGCAGGTGTCGCTGCCCCTGCCTATGCCGGGATTCCCCTTACGCATCGCAATATTAGTTCTTCAGTCACCTTTGTAACGGGGCATGAATCAGTCGGAAAATATCGCCCGAAAGTGAATTGGCGCGCGATCGCGCAGGGATCGGAAACCATTGTCATCTACATGGGCGTGCACAACTTACCCCATATTATTCCGCAACTGAAAAAGGCTGGATTAAGCGGTGAGACGCCGATTGCTTTAGTAAGATGGGGGACTCTGCCCGAACAAGAAGAGTTAACGGGTTGTCTGGATACCATTGTTCAACAAATGGAAGAGGAAGACTTTACTGCCCCTGCCGTTGCGGTGATTGGCAAAGTAGTTGATTTGCATGCGGTTCTTTACAATTGCCGCCCCAAAATTATGAAAGTCTAAACATTATCGATTATTTGCAGAATGCAGTTGCGGATAGTAACTGGCAACAATGGCAACCATAAACCACCACAGTGTGTTAATTTCGGGGCGATACCATACCGTGTCGACTAAGCCATGGGTCAACATCCCTGCCATCGCCGCGATCGCGCCAATGATCCAAAATCCCTCGCGATGATTTAAGTGTCGCAGGGCAGTTAACTTCTGCCAGCCATGATAGGCAATGCTTCCCAGCAATCCCACAAAAGCCGTAAAGCCAATAATGCCCATTTCCACCAGATGTTCCAAGTAAATGGAATAGGCGCTTAAGGCATTGTAATTGGGGCGTTGATACAGGGGATAAATTTCATTAAACGCGGCATGCCCCGGTCCAATGCCAGACCATGGGTAATCCCGAATCATGTCAAAAACGGCAAACCAAACTGTGAGGCGAAAATTATTGCTGCTGTTTTCGCGCCAGGCAAAAATACTCATGACGCGCAACCGCAGGGGTTCCACAAAAGTGATGGCAATTAACAATAAGCCGGCAAAGCAGGTAAAGACTAACGGTAGCAGCCAAATCCGCCAAAATTTGGGAAGTGCGTCTCGATACCAATAGTAAACGAGTAAGAAAAAGACGGTTGCTAATCCTACTAAGGCAATCCAACCCCCGCGAGAATCCGTGGCATATAAACAATAGGTATTTGTCAGCAATGCGGTGAGGGCAACGCCTTTTTGCACCCAGCTGCGCCACACCCAAAGCGCCGACATCGATAGCGCGATCGCGCTTAATAAATAGCCGGCGAGTAAATTGGGATTGCCTAAATAACTGTAGGCGCGGGTTTCATCCGCTAAGGGAGAGTCAGGATCTGTCCAAGTGGCTAATTGATCCACCCCAAAAATTTCTTGCCGGATGCCATAGACACTCACAATCAGAGAAATCAGGAGATAAAGCGCGATCGTCCAATTTCGCAACGACGGCGATCGCAGAACCCGTGCTGACAGGGCAAACCATGCCAAATAAAGGGTTAGTTTCACCCAGCCTGTGAATGCTTCCGCTTTTACCGGAGAAAAGGCAACGGCAATGGCAGCAATCCCCCAATACAACAGTACCAATAAGTGAATGGGCGTGAGACCAATCAAATCCCGTTCTGATAGGGTTAAAAGCATCCAATACCCGGTTCCGGCCATGAGTAAGACACCCAGGAGAGTGGAAGAGACAAACGGGGCTAATCCTAACACCAATGCCATTAAAACTGCCCCAATGGGTTCTGCCCATTGCAAAAGATAACTCCCCTCACGCCAAGGGTGGAATAATCCCACTAACCGATAAATGAAACTTCCCCCGCGCCAACGAGAGAGAGAAAACTCAGAAGTTGTTTTTTCAGAACTCATATCAGAACTCATAAATTGGTGGTTTATTATTGATGGTTGATTATTGCTTGTTGCAGTTCCTTACTTAGTTAAATGAGCTTCGGGCGACAGCCCCGCGCTCTATCCAATCGGATGAGCGACGGGAAGGATAGCCCGTCCTCACCTTCGCTCCGGACGGAATACCTTGTAGTCGGCAATCGAGAAGTGGTATGATTGTAGCAACAGTGGAGGGGGATATCACTTCACTATAAAACGCGAAGCCCTTAAGGGTGGAGAAGCCAGCTTCATAATCTCCGATTTGATGCTGGAGTGTATCACTAATAATTGGTTACTTCTCTTTTGATTTTTTCCAAGCGGGATGAGACATGAGAGAGGCGAAACTGCGCACCCCTCGCAACTGATTGGAAAGGGGAAGATGTCCCACTGGGGCACTTAAATCCCAAATAAACTCATTGGGGTAACGGGTCCAAAATTTGCCTTGTTTCCAACCAATTTTTTCCCAGAGTTTCGGAAAATCTTGTCCCAGGGAAAGCCACAGTTTCCGTTGTACAGAAAACCCAAATTTTCCCTGCGAATGAACATACCATAGTTTGTCCATGGTTAGCAGATCCGTGCTGGGAAAGTTCTCTACTTCTGTAAAATAGACCCATCTGCGTTGCATTGCTTGTTCTCCGGCTAACTCACAGCGTTTTCGCAAAGTCAACCGATCTGCTTCTTGAAAGTCTCGTTGCGCTAATGCTTGCTGGATGGGGGAGTAATCAACATTGCGTTCGCTTTTGAGGGGAACAACACCGTGGGGAAACTTTTCTTGTAAAAATTCTTCTGTTTTGGGTAAATTTGCTAAGTATAGCTCGATATAAGCTTCTCCCACAGCAGGGGTCGGTTCTTCTCCTTCTTTCTCTAGGAAAGTCATTAAAACATCTAATCCGGCTTCTCCAGCATTGGCTAATTCTGAGACAATCGGAATTTGTTTTTTCGCAGGCTGGGAAAAGAGTTTGTCTTGCAGTTCAGTAATTTTGTCACTGGAAGGGGAATTTGCGTTATCCATTTCAGCTTGATAAAGACGACTAGCCATCATCCATCTTAATGGGCTGAGACAGGTTCCTCATTATGAAATCTCGGAATATTAATGATCCATCGGCTCGGGAAATCCCAATTTTTAAGGGTTAGGAACTTTCTTCCGATACCATTGCTCAAAAGTCCTCCTACAGTAATTCGTCATTGGCTTACCAAGGACAGAGGACAAATGACAACCCTAGAGACTTAATTGTAACAATAGTTTTCAAAACTGGGATTAGGAGGTAATTTCAGCAAGGGCAAAGCGTTCAATCCCGGCAAGGTCTTTTTTGATCGCAATGTTATGATAATTTCCATTATCTCTGAGCAATTGTTCCACTGCCCTAGCCTGTCCAGCCCCCATTTCGGTTAGCCACAGTCCTCCTTTCTGGAGAAATTGCGGGGCCGTTTCAATTAAATGGCGAATGGCAACTAAGCCATCGTCTCCTCCATCCAAGGCAAGGCGGGGTTCATGTTTGGCCACTTCCGGTTGCAATTTTTCTAAGGTGGCGGTGGGCACATACGGAGGGTTAGAGACCATGACACTGATTTTCCCTTGCAGATGCCCTAAGGGGGCAAACCAAGAACCTTGATAGAATTGAATGTTGCTGGCTAATGCCAATTGTTGCGCATTTTGTTGGGCAACGGCTAAAGCCGCAGGGCTATTGTCAACGGCATGAATCGTGGCTTCAGGAAGGGCTTGTGCTAATGCTAGCGCGATCGCGCCGCTTCCCGTTCCCAAATCCACCCAATGCCCTTGTCTAAACTCCTCATGGGCATAATTCAAAGCGAGTTCCACAATCATCTCAGTTTCCGGTCGCGGAATCAGCACCCCTGGAGAGACTTGAAGCGACAAATCTCGCCAAGGGGTTTCCCCCGCTAGATACTGCACAGGAACGCGCTCTTGCACTCGTTTCTCCCATCGTTTCTTCAATTCAGAAAAAGAAACACGCAGGGGAATCTCGGAATCATTTTTATCAGTTTCTAAATATAAACGCAATGGACTCAACCCTGCTAGTGCTTCTAACAGCCAATCGACCTCTTGAGGGGAAATTGAAAGCGCAAGCGCTTGTTTGCGACTTTCTTCCCGCCAATGCGCTAATTCCTGACCAGAAACCATGTTTTTAGTTTGATTGTGGAGAATTTTGTTGGGAATTTTGTTCGGAAACCGACTGAATAAACTGCATTGATTCTTTAGAAGGAACTAACACCACTTGTTTCAATTGTTCATTATTTTTTTCTTCTAAGGTTTGTAAGACACTTTCTAAGGTCGTAACGTCAATTTTAACCGAGTTAGCATTTTGAGGTTGATCTTCTTTGAATTTGCTGATCATTTGTTGCAATTGTTCTTTTTCAAAGAACATTGGAATGACCGGTTCACCATCTCCCCGTTTTACGGTTAAGTATCCTTGATTTTCGCCGCCACGAGCCAAAAATATGGGAACCCCGCCAAAATTCTTAACGTCTTGCCCCTGTTGTTTTAAAACAGAAAGTGCAGACTTGACTTCCTCTTCCATAGGAACATAGGTAAAATCCAACCCATTGGATTGACTTTCGTTTTGCTTATCTAACTGATAAACTCTGCCTAAAGATAGAGCAACAACTTGTACTTGTTTCCCCAATTCAGGATTTTCTTTTTTGAGTTTATTGACAAATTCTTTAGCATCCTTTTGACTCATAAATACACCAGTTACACGGCTATTATCGTCTCCAGATGCCACTAAGGGTGCTCCCTTGTCATTGGCGACCGTAAAAACAGGAACTTGCTTCAGCTTTTCAATAATTTGAGATTGGGGCAACGCTAGCGTACTAGCAGTCATTCCCCATAGCACACTGGCCATAGCGCCACTAAATAATCCCAAACGAATGCTCCAACGTCGTAATGATTTCATTGCCATTTCAAATTGCTTCATGTTAATTGCTACTTGATCTTATTGTGGCGATTTTCTTGGGAATTGTACAGTGTGTTTCGTGATACTTTATCAATTGTCTACAAATTGAAGGTGGTGATACAGGATCAACTTCTATTCTCAAAATCATTCTAAAGCAATTGCATTGTGACCCCTGTTGAAGGAACAATGGTAATTCCTCGGCGTACTGGTTTAATATTTTTTTGTGATGTCAGTTTTAAAGAAACGTTAGCAAACATCGTTCCAAAAATTAACTTCATTTCATATAAAGAAAAGGCAGCGCCGATGCAAGCACGATTTCCGCCCCCAAAAGGAAAATATTGAGAACTGGTAAATTGATTTTGTAAGAATCGTTCGGGTTGAAAGGTCTTAGATTTTGGGAATGTTTCCTCACAGTGATGCGCTAAGTAAATACAAGGCACTAAAATGCTATCTGGGGGGAAAGACGTTTCATTAATGGTGATTGTTTCTTGAACAACTCTCGGCTGAGAAATTAAAGCAATGGGATATAATCTGAGCGTTTCTTGACAAACCGCATTCAAATAAGGAAGTTTAATGAAATCTTGCGGTTGGGGAGATTCTCCTAATTCTTTGATTTCTGCTGTTAATTTTTCCCAGACGGTGGGGGAAGAATAGACCCAATAAAACATCCAAGCTAAGGAAGAAGCGGTTGTTTCATGACCTAAAAAGAGTAAAGTAATTAATTGATCGCGCAATTCTTGGTCACTCATCCCATTACCCGATTCATCTTGAGCCGATAATAATAAACTTAAAATATCGGTTTGATCATCATAATTTTCTTGACGACGATCGCGGATTTCAGCATAAATTAGCTCATCGATCGCGCTTTGTTTTCTAACAAAATGTCCCCAGGGGCTATATTGACCAAAATCAATTTGTAATTGGGGAAAGAAAAATAAACTTGAATAAAGGGGATTGGTAATCGCGTCTAATAGTTCGCGAATTAATTTCTGTAATTGTTCAGAACGTTCACCAGGTTTTAAGCCAAAAACAACCCGCATGATTACTTTTAGCGTCAGATCAGCCATTAGGTTGCGAATGGAAAAAGGCTGATGTTTGGGAATGGTTTGAATCGCTTCTTCGGTTAATTCACAAATGATATCTTGATAAAAATGCATCCGTTTTCCATGCAGTGGAGGCATCAACAACTTTCGCTGTCGCAGATGCTCGTCTCCATCTAACATGATGAGAGATTGATCCCCCGTAAAAGGACGAAAAACATGTGTGATTTTTCCTAATTGAAACTGTTTTGAAGGGGCAGTAAAAATCGTTTCTACAGCATTTGATTCGCCAATAAAAAATACTGGCGATGACTGATTGCCTAAAATTTGCGCTGCAAAAATATTTCCATAACGAGCTTGATACTTATCAAAAAAGCGAATGGGATTAGCAATGAGTTCTAGTGCTTGTAGGAAAGGAGGTGTTTTTAAGCCTGGAATTGTTTGGTTCATTACTCAGGTGAAATTGAAATTCGACAGTCTGTCTTTTGACGAATGGACACAAATCGCTTATGCTTTGAGAGCACTGATTTGCGATATTATAGATAGATGCGACTGTCTCTTAAAAACCAAAAGCTATTCAACATCGGAGTTGCCCCTCACGATGGTATATTTTGCATTGGTATTTCTCCTCATGGGTTAATTTCCATTGGTGCCATTCCTCATGGGCTAATTTCTATTGGTTTGATTCCCATGGGACTGTTTTCGATGGGGTTGGTTTCGATGGGAATTATCTCAATTGGTCAAATTACCATGGGATTGGTCAGTGTTGGACAAAAAAATATGACAATTATTGAATTAAACATGGGGGAAGTTTCTTCTGAGAAAAAATTAGAACAGGAAGAAATGGATGGGCATAATATGTCTCATTAAAATAGTATGACACTATTGAAAAAGTAACCCATTAATCCAATTAATTATTACGTTTCAGTTTAAGCTAAAACCATTTTTACGCCTCCTGCCGGTGCAACAGTTACCCCTCTCCGCACCGGCTTAACATCATTCTTGTCTGCTAAGGCTAATTGATACTGTTTCAAAACGGTAGCTATAACAATTTTCATCTCCATCGGTGCAAATACATCGCCAACACAACGGCGACTGCCCCCGCCAAAGGGCATAAATTCGTAAGGACTAAATTCTCTTTCTAAAAAACGCTCGGGTTGAAACTGTTTCGGATTCGGATAAATGTCTTCTCGTTGATGTAAGAGATAAATACAAGGGAAAAGGATTGTCTCAGGAGGATATTCATAGTTGCCAATGGTTAAGGTTGACTTAGTAATGCGAGGAAAGGTATTAATAGCTATAGGATAAATTCGCAAGGTTTCCATACAAACTGCATGTAAATAAGGTAACTGGTTCAGGGCTTTGAAGTCACTAACATCGGTAACGGTTGCTAATTCAGCCAGCAATTTTTCTCGTACTTGCGGCAACTTATGCACCCAATAAAATGCCCAAGCCAAAGCTGATGCTGTTGTTTCATGTCCTGCAAATAAAAGCGTAATTAACTGCGCTCGCAATTCATCATCGCTCATTGGGTTTCCGTCTTCGTCTTTTGCTGACATTAAAAGACTCAAAACATCATTTCCCTCAAGTTGGTTCTCACCAACGGTCGCAGCAGGCGCCGGAATTTGATTCCGGCGTAATCTGCGACTTCGTCGTTGTTCAATTTCTGCTTGTAGAAACTCATGAATTGCCTTTTGACGTTGTAAAAATTTTCGCCAAGGACTGCCTGGAAAATCTTTTTGTAAAGCAGGGAAAAAGAGTAAACTGGATCGTAAAACTGACCCCCCTGCTAAATCTAATAACTTAATGAGACGCGTTTTTAATTCATAATAACGATCAGCATTAGAAATTCCAAATACAGCCTGCATAATTACTTCTAAGGTTATTTCTTGCATGGCTGGACGCATGAGAAAAGGAGTTTTATCCTCCCATTTTTGCGCGACTTTTTGTGTGATGTTTTTGATAATTTCCCCATAATAACGGATTTTTTCTCCATGAAAGGGAGGAAACATAAGTTTCCGCTGTCGGGTGTGTTGTTTTCCATCTGCTAATAAAATAGAATTCTCACCAACAATAGGGATTAAAATTTTGTTATTTTTACCGCTATCGAACTTTGCGCTATCTTGACTTAAAATTTCTTTGATCGTATCTGGATTTGATATAAAAACGTAAGGTTTATCTTTACGAAGAGTCAGCGTAAAATTTTCGCCGTATTTTTCAAATGAGTGTTCTAAAACATTTAATGGATCTAATATCCATTTGATAAGTTGTCTAAAAGGAGAAGCAGTTGGACCAGGGGGAAGTTGCTCTTTAATGGGCGTGGTAATTGTCATAGCAAATTATCAATCACTGCGATTATTTTGAGTGTAACTTATTCTCTTATACTATTCTCGAATGATTGGATAATGAATGATCTTTTCCAGAGTTTTAGTTGCTGTCAGACAACACTGATAAAATACATAGACAAGTCGCAACATAAGCTGGAATAAATTTCAGCACGCGACCGTTGGTCATGAATAAATAAACAAAATAATGCAAGCTAAGGAAAATAAGATTCAAGTGAATGAGCAACTCTCACTGCCAACAATGGGTTGTGGAACTTGGGCTTGGGGGAACAAACTGCTTTGGGATTATGATGAAAGTAAAGACCAACAGCTACAGGACGTCTTTAACTTCTGTGTGGATCATGGCGTGACCCTCTTTGATACTGGAGACTCTTACGGCACGGGGAAACTTAAAGGACGCAGCGAGAAACTTCTAGGCGAGTTTAGTCGGGAGTATCAAGGACAAGACAAAGACAACATTTGTATTGCTACTAAATTGGCGGCTTATCCCTGGCGTTTAACCCGTCAGTCTATGGTTGTCGCTTGTCGCGCTTCGGCACAACGTTTAGGAAAACCGGTTGATTTAGTGCAGATGCATTGGCCTACTGCCAATTATGCCCCTTGGCAAGAAAATGCCCTCTTAGATGGACTCGCTGATCTTTATGAACAAGGAGAAGTCAAAGGGGTGGGCTTATCGAATTATGGTCCCAAACGACTAAAAGAAGTTTATCAAAAATTTGCCCAGCGCGGCGTTCCGATTTATACGTTGCAGGTCCAATATTCCTTATTATCAACTTATCCCATCAAAGAATTAGGATTAAAAGCCATTTGTGATGAATTAGGGATTCAACTCATTGCCTATAGTCCCCTTACCTTAGGATTATTAACGGGAAAATATGGCGACGGCGTTTTTCCAAAGGGGATACGGGGATTATTATTTCGTTATTTACTGCCTGGGATAAAGCCGGTTTTAAATACCTTAGAAACCATTGCCAATACTCGTAATAAAACTTTATCGCAAATTGCACTCAATTGGTGTCTTTGTAAGGGAACCATTCCCATTCCTGGGGCGAAAAATATAAAACAAGCCCAGCAAAATATTGGGGCCTTAGGATGGCGATTAAATGAATCAGAAGTTGCAGAATTAGATCAAGCTAGCAATCAAATTACTCGACCCATGGTACAAAATATCTTTCAAACGCGCTAAATTAGTTCTTTTTTAAGTTTTAAATTGTTCGCGAATCCTCTCAATGCGACGACGATTCACTCCTAAGTCAGATTGCCCGACTCGCGATGCAGAACGAACATGGATTAATTTTTCTTGAAGCGGTAAATAAAATTCGACATCGTCAACAAATCCCATAATTCGAGATGTAAATTGGGAATATAAATATTGAGGTTTAACTTCAATAATTTCTGCATTATTGATTTCTTTTAGAATCGTTTTCAATCGATTTAATGCTTCTTTCCGCGAGGAATTATAAGTAAGGGGATCTACTTTATGAGTAACATCTTTACTTTGACTAGAAACACAATTTGGCGTTTGAGGACATTTGGTAAGTTGACCGTTTTTTACTCCTAGATTTTTTGGTTGTTCTCCAGAAAAAGAAAAAATACTCGCAATTTGGACGGAATTGCTGGCCAAACTTGCTGTTGGATGCGCAAAGAAGACACCAACACAGATGCTTGTTACGAGGAGGATTGATTGGATAAGTTTAAGGCTCATGGCTTTGGACGTACAAGGAATCATTTTCATTTTAATTGGCTGAGCGAAATAATAACCACCCTCCAATTCCAAAGCCTAAAAAGTTGGGAATCCAAGCTGCCATAAACGGTGAAAAAATTCCGACTTGACCCATCGCACCAGTAATAAATGCTAGCAGATAATAGCCAAAAATAATTAAAATACTAATGCCGAAACTCGTTGCCCGTCCTGTTTGTTGCGGTTTTGTTCCTAAGGCAGCTCCCACTATTCCAAACATTAAACAGACAAAGGGAAAAGAAACTTTTTGTTGAATACGTACCTTTAACTCTCGCAGTTTATCATCATCACTGGTTGCTCGCACACGTTCCAGATATTCTAACGACTGAGCAATATTCATTTCTCCATAATCGCGCGATCGCTGTGTTAATTTTAATGGCGTTTTTGGTAAATTTAAGACTTTATGCTCAAATCGCACAACATTATTATAAGAAGCATCAGGGGCAATAATATAACTGATTCCATTATAAAAATCCCATTTATTTAATTGCGGATTCCAAGTCGCTGATTCGGCACTAATAATTTGACTAAGATTGGCGCGGGTGCGATCAATGACCGTGAGTCCTCTCATTTCTTCGCCATTAAATTGTTCGGCATAAAATAAACGAACTAAAACTTTCCGTTTTTCTCCATTAGGTTGTTTGACATCATTGTAATCGGTATAAAGAATATTTTTTTGACGAAAGGGCGGCTTTTCTCCTTCTAAGGCACGTTCTAAGGTGGTTCTGGCTTTATAGTTTGCAGCAGGAACTAATAATTCATTAAAGGCAAAGGTCATGCCAGTGACTAAAAAACTCATGACTAATGCCGGAATGATTAATCGATAGACACTAACTCCAACACTGCGTAAGGCAATAATTTCGCTATCACTGGATAAACGACTATAAGTCATTAAGGTTGCCAGTAATGTTGACATTGGAAACGCTAGAACAATAAATTCCGGCATTCTTAAGAAAAATACTCGTAGCGCGATTGTTACCGGCAATCCTGACTCGGCAACTTCTCGCACTAATTCAAAGACTGCGCCTACAGAAAGGCCAATAGAAGAAAATGCGCCCACACCAAATAAAAAAGGAAGGATCAGTTGTCGAATCAAATAGCGATCTAAAACAGGAATTGTTTTTGATTGACTAATTTGCATTGTCATTAATTTAGGATTTCAAAAGTCATTGGTTCAGAAATTTTAGATCAGGAATAAAATTAATAGGCAATATAGCTTAATCAATAAAATTGATTGTATAAGTTTCTATTGTTATTAACAGTGACAGCTTTTTTATAGTATTTTCAATATAAACAGTGTATTTAATTAGGAATTATCCATGATTGTTTAACAACCATTGCCAAGTTTTACTATAGGGATGAACGTTCTGAGTTGGCTTGCCATTCTGTTTTAATATTCTACCTTCATTTGCCCATTGAAAAATTGAGCCTTCTAAATTCCAGACTTGAGGATAACCTAACTGCTGTAACTGTTCAGCCAGTCGAGCAGAACGATATCCTACCGAGCAGTAAGCAACAATCGTAACATTAGGATCAAGATTGCCTTTTGCTGTCTCTAAATCAGGAATATGTTTTGCATTGAGAAGATGACTCACTAAAAATTCTTCTTGATTTCGCGTGTCAATTAATTGCAGTTTGGGTTCACCGTTTTCTAACCAATTTGCTAAAGTTTTCGTGCTAAGCTGTTGAACAGTGGGAAATTGACGACGAATTTGCTGTTTCAAAATGATCCACGCTAAGGGTCTAATGAAACGTTTGATGAACAAGAGAAGCATAATGGGATGGTTGATTATTCAGTTTGGGATAAGCTATTAAAACAATATGTGAATTGCCATGGGCAAGTTAATTATCAATATTGGCAAGGAGAAGGGGAAAAAGTACTTAATCAATGGTTAAATTCTATCTCTAATGTGCAACTACAACAACTGACAAGCCAAGAAAGTCTAACGCTACTGATTAATCTTTATAATGCCCTGGTTATTGCGCAAATTTTAAAGCAATATCCTATTGATTCCATTCTTCCAACCTTTTTTGGGATTCCCAATTGGCTTTCATTTTTACGATTTTTTTCACGACCCCTCTATCAAATCAATGATCACTGGGTTAGTCTTAATGATATTGAACATCAGATGCTTCGTAAACAATGGCAAGAACCTCGGATTCATTTTGCTTTAGTTTGCGCTGCTAGGGGATGTCCGCTTTTACGGAATGAAGCTTATCAACCCAGCTGCATTGATCAACAATTAAATGCTGATGCCGCTCGTTTTATTAATAATTCAGACAAAGTGAAATATTATCCTGAGTCTAACTTGCTTCAGTGCAGTAAAATTTTTAAGTGGTACGAGAAAGATTTTCTCAATGTTGCTTCCTCAATTCCGGCTTATATTAATCAATATTTATCAATCACTGTCAAAGAATCAGCGTCTCTGCAATATTTGGCTTATGATTGGCGTTTGAATGAACAATCCAGCATTGATGACGTTGGCAAGACAGTTTAACGGATTTCTTCATAGAATTGTTTTAACCAGGTTGCCGAAACGCCGATTCCCCACAAACAACCAATCATTAAATAAATCAAATTCGCTTTCCATACCCCCCATTTTGCCACTCTGCGATCAGAAGATTGGACAATGCGATTGACTTGTTTAATGCGACCATAACGACACAAACGGAGACATAAATCCGCTTCTTCCATAATGGGCAGTGTGGCATCAAACCCGCCACAGTCTAAAAAATCTTGGCGGCGACAGAACATGACTTGATCCCCAAATAACAGTCGTAATCCCTGACGAAAAAATAGGAGAGGATGAAACAGTAATGGGGCATAGTAGGTTTTTAGGAAATTATGTAAAGAAATGCCCCAACGAGTGCAAGATTCCCCACTCATAATCGAGATTAAACCGCCACAAGCAATGGTGGGATCAAAAAGGGTTTTGCTAATGATGGAAACGAGATCATGAGGAACATAAGTATCCGCATGGAGGAAGCATAAATAATCGCCGGTGGCCATTTTTCCCCCTTCATTCATTTGATGGGCGCGGTTGGCAGTGGTACTGGAACACTTGAAAGCAGATGGTTCAGTAAATTCCAAAGCCATGTTCTGCGCGACAGAAAGCGTTGCGTCTTGACTATTGCCATCAACAATAATCATTTCTTTCGCCACTGGGGATAAATTCCTCAGATAACGCAACGTGGGTTTAAGGTAACTCGCCTCATTGAAGGTGGGAATAATAATGGAAACACTCGCCATTAATTGGGTGATTAATGATTAATCAGAGTCATTGGTGAAAAGCTTGTAGGTTACCTGGGTAATGAGTTGATGACAATCATCACAGGAATCTCCTGTTGAAGGAAGCCTCCTTGATCACTTCTTTCCCGACAACCTACAAACATGGCATTAACGCATAGTGACAAACTCTTCCGCCACAGAGGGGTGAATGGCAACAGTGGCATCAAAGTCTGCTTTCGTTGCCCCCATTTTGATCGGAATTGCTAAGCCTTGCATAATTTCTCCGGCTGCTTCTCCGACCATGTGCGCCCCTAACACGCGATCGCTGTTTTGATCGACCACTAATTTCAACATGACCTTTTCTTTGCGTTGGGTTAAGCTAAAGTAGGTGGAACCAAACCGCGCCCGATAAATTTTAATCGCCTCTTCGCCATACTGTTCTCGGGCTTCGGCTTCGGTTAAGCCCACAGTTGCGGCTTCTGGGCTGGTAAAGACTGCCGAGGGAACATTCTCATGACTCATAATCCGATCTTTGTCGCCAAACTCGGTATCGGCAACAGCCCGTCCTTCTTGAATGGCAACCGGCGTCAGATTAATGCGATCCGTGCAGTCTCCGACAGCAAAAATATTGGGAACTGTGGTACAACTATAATCATTCACCGCGATCGCGCCGTTTTTCACTTCCACACCGGCTTTGTCCAATCCCAACTTTTCTAAGCGAGGAATGCGCCCAGTGGCGGCTAAAACCACATCAGCGGTAATGGTTTCTTCGTGATTGCCTTTGGTCACTAACTTCAGTCCGTCTTGGGTTTTCTCAATGGAGGCAACTTCGGTTTCATCCAACACCCGCATCCCTTGTTCAGTTAACGTGCCTTGCAAATGTTCCCGAATATCGTGATCAAATCCGCGTAAAATGTAGGGACGCCGAATAATTTGCGTTACTTGTGACCCTAAGGCATTGAGAATGCAAGCAAACTCCACACCGATATAACCGCCGCCTAAGACAACAAAGCGTTTTGGCTGGGTAGGCAGGGTAAATATATCATCGGAGACGATCGCGTGTTCAATACCGGGAATATTGGCTTTTTCGGGAACGCCTCCCACCGCAATTAAAATTTTATCGGCAGTAATCTTTTCCCCGTTAATTTCTAGGGTATGGGCATCCACAAATTGGGCATAACCTTCATAAACCGTAACTTCAGCCTTATCCAACATCCGCTGATACACGCCATTGAGGCGATCTACTTCCCCATTGACGGCTTTCGTCATTTTTTGCCAGTCAAAGGAGGTATCTCCCACCGACCAACCATAATCGGAGGCATCTTCAAACCAATGGGAAAAATGAGAGGCATAGACCATCAATTTTTTCGGGATACAGCCGCGATTGACACAAGTTCCGCCTAAGCGATCAAATTCGGCTAAACCGACTTTTGCGCCATATTCTGTCGCTCGTCGGGCAGCGGCAATTCCCCCGGAACCGCCACCAATCACAAATAAATCGTAATCGTAACTCATAACAGACTCCTCGTCATGATTTAACTGTACAATCAACCATTAATAACTTATCTTGTCTTCTCCCCTGTAATTAACGGTCGCTTTCTGGCGGATTTTCCCGTTGCGCCAATTCCGAAGGCGGACGATCATTGCTCCAAGCCCACCAAACTTCGCCACAATCACACTGATAAAATTCTTGCCATTTCCGTTCGTAATTATCCCCAATGACTGGTGCACGGCGATTAATCCATACCCGCTGTGCTTTTCTCACTTCGTTCCCGCAACGGGGACAACAAAAATCGAGGGAATGAATTGCATCGTGCGTCCATTGTGGCGGAACAGGGTTAAAGGCTTCCATCATCCTTATCCAGAGACATTTGCTGACAACAAGTTTCGTCGTAACTGATCCAGTGCATGACAAGCACTAATATGACGAATGGTATCTCGTAGACGTTGTTCTCCTAGCCGTAATTCTACCTGATAGGTTTCTTGATCGGGGGTGGCAATTCCCAAATAAACCAATCCCACCGGTTTTTCGGCGGTACCGCCACTGGGTCCGGCAATGCCGGTAACACTTAATCCCCAATCGCTTTGAAATTGTTTTTTCACGCCTAATGCCATTTGTTGCGCCACTGTGCCGCTGACTGCCCCTTCTTGGTTTAAGGATTCGGCTTTAACCCCTAATAGTTGCTGTTTGATTTCATTGTCATAAGCCACAATGCCCCCGAGGAAATAGCCGGAACTGCCGGAGACAGAAGTAAGCATTGCCCCCAAACCGCCGCCGGTACAAGATTCGGCCACAGCCACCGTTTGTTTCGCTTCTAAGAGTAAGTTCCCCGTGACATTGGCTAAGGAATCCTCATCCGCACCAAAGTAGTCTAAACCGGCAATTTCTTGAATTTGTTGTTCAATGGGATGAATGAGCGCCTGCGCCTCTTCTTGGGTTTGCGCCCGTGCCGAAATGCGCAATCGAACTTCGCCTTTTGAGGCATAGGGGGCAACAGTGGGATTAGACAAGTCCAAATAACTGCTGACTTTTTCGGCTAAATTGGATTCTCCAATGCCCCAAAACCGTAAAGTGCGACTGAGAATTACATTATCTCCCCACCCTTGCTGTTTCAAAAAGGGTACGGCCGTTTCCGTCCACATTCGTTCCATTTCTGCCGGCACCCCAGGAAATGTCATAATCGTTAAATTGGGCCGAGGTTGCCAAATCATCCCAGAAGCACTGCCCATGGGATTATGGAGAATTTGCGCTCCCACCGGCATCAAGGCTTGTTTGCGGTTGCTTGGGGACATTTTTTTTCCCCGTTGGGCAAATTTGGCTTCGATATCGGCAATTAATTCCGGGCGTTCTTCCAGGGGCGTTTCAAAAAAACTGGCAATGGTTTCCGTGGTGAGATCATCGGGAGTGGGTCCCAAACCACCGGTAAAAATGAGAATTTGGGCGCGATCGCTGGCAATTGCCAATACCTGTTTAATGCGATCGGGATTATCTCCCACCACCGTTTGGAAATAATGGGGAATTCCTAAATCAGCCAGTTGTCGGCCCAAAAATTGCGTATTCCGGTTAAGAATATCCCCTAACAGCAGTTCCGTTCCCACACAAATTACTTCCGCGCTCATAGCTCTTTTTCTTCCACCTTACGGCTTCGTTGCAGTTGCCACGTCATTGCCAGTAGCAAGATCGTCGCTGGGGCAAAATAGATCCAGGGTTGTTGAAAGTTGCAGCATACCAAAGCAAGGGTTCCGGTCCACAGGGTTAAAGCATAAAGAAATAATGCCGTCATGGTTTGGGACGCTCCTTTTGCCAAAATCCGATGGTGAATATGGATTTTATCGGCAGTAAAGGGTGATTTCCCTTGACGCAAGCGAGTATTAATCACAATTAGCATATCACCAATGGGAACCCCTAACAGGAAAAACGGGGCAATTTTGTTCCCAAACGCCGGTTCATTGGCAATTCCCGCCAAACTGCCAGCAGCGAGCATAAATCCGAGAAAATAAGATCCGCCATCCCCCATGAACACGGTTGCCGGGTCAAAATTGTACCAGAGAAACGCGATCGCGCTTCCAGCCACCGTTGCCATAAGCAACGCGATCCCATAATTGCCATTTTCCAAGGTAATAAATAAAATCCCCAGAGCAATAATACCAGTCACGCCACTGGCTAAACCATCCATCCCATCAATCCAATTGATGGCATTGGCAACGCCAGCCAACCACAGAAAGGTAATCACAAAACTTAACCCTTTGATCGCCAGCGCATTTTCCCAAGGCAGGAATCCGAAATCAATTTGCAATCCTTGCCACCATAATCCCAAGGTTGCTAGGAACTGTAACCCTAACCGCCAGAAAGGCGATAAGTCCCAAAGATCATCAGCAAATCCCATAACAAAAAAAACGCACCCGCCTAGGGTAACGCTGAGAATTGCTTTGATTTGTTGAGCATTTAAAAAACTAAACCCATCGATGAAGTAAAGGGCAACCAGGGTTAACCCGGTTGCTAGAAAAATGGCGAGTCCCCCAATGCGAACCATCGGGGTTTGATGAATTTTGCGAGAATCAGGTTGGTCTACCTGTCCGGTTGCGATGCCGATTTTTTTGACAAGGGGGGTAAATAAAATTGCAAAACTTGTTCCTAAAACAAAGGAAATAACGTAGTACCACTCAGCAGGCATTGCTTTTCTTGATAAGCCATAAATATATCTATCATGATAATGACACTGCTGAGGGATGGGAAACAAGTGAAATCTTAAACCATTGCCGGAACCGGAATGTTCAAGTGAGGATAGAGAGGAAACTGCTTACACAGAGTTGCCACGCGTTCGGCACAGTTTTGTTTAATCTGTTCATCCTCAGGATTTTGCAAACGATCCGCGATAATATTGGCAATTTCGGTAAATTCTTCTGTTCCTAACCCGCGGGTGGTCATAGCAGGAGATCCTAACCGTAAGCCACTGGTGACAAACGGCGATTCTGGATCAAAGGGAACGGTGTTTTTATTGGCAGTAATATTAACATCACTAACCAATTGATCCGCTTGTTTACCCGTGAGGTTAACCGAACGCAGATCCAACAACAGCAGATGATTTTCCGTGCCCCCGGAAACCACTTTGAAGCCGCGGTTTTGCAATTGCTTAGCCATGGCTTGGGCATTGGCAATGACTTGTCCGGAATAGGACTTAAATTCCGGGGTCAGGGCTTCGCCAAAGGCGACAGCTTTCCCGGCAATGACATGCTCCAAAGGTCCCCCTTGCGTTCCGGGGAACACCGCTTTATTGAATTTTTTGCCTAATTCGGGATCGCGAGTCAGGATTAAGCCTCCGCGAGGGCCACGTAAGGTTTTGTGTGTTGTAGTAGTCACAACATCACAGTGGGGAACCGGGTTAGGATGATGGCCGCTAGCCACTAGTCCAGCAATATGAGCAATATCGGCTAACAGATAAGCCCCCACTTCATCCGCAATGGCGCGGAATTTTTCAAAATTAATAAGCTGCGGGTAAGCAGAGTAGCCACAGATAATTAATTTTGGACGTTCTTTGCGAGCAACTTTTAAGATTTCGTCGTAATCAAGTTGTTCCGTTTCCTGATTAACGCCATAATGGGTCACTTCAAACCATTTCCCGGAAACATTCACAGGCGACCCATGAGTCAGGTGTCCGCCGTGGGACAAGTCCATCCCCATAATTTTATCGCCGGGATTCAGGAGACTCAGGAAAACGGCAAAATTCGCTTGTGCCCCAGAATGGGGTTGAACATTCGCGCTGGCTGCGCCAAACAATTCCTTGGCCCGAGCAATGGCCAAATCTTCCACTTGGTCAATGAACTCGCAACCGCCATAATAGCGTTTGCCGGGAAGTCCTTCGGCATATTTATTGGTGAGAACTGACCCTTGAGTCGCCATCACTGCTGCGGAAGTGAAGTTTTCACTGGCAATGAGTTCCAGGTGTTCTCGTTGTCGTTGCAGTTCTTTTTGGATCATCCCCGAGACGGTCGGGTCTGTTTTTGCGAGAAAATCTAAATTCGTTTGCGTCACTGTTCTATGATTCCTATCGTTACTTCTCTATTTAGCTACTTTAACGCGATTGGGAGGTTTCTCAAGATGAGGCAGTTAAACCTCAGTTCATAGCTATGTTATCAAAAAACGGAAAAACAATTTCGGGAATTGCTTTCTCGAGAACTGAAAAGGAGGGAAGCCAAGAAAAAATAGTTGGTATCCATCCCCCTCTAAGACTATAATCCTCACTGTAAGACCATTGATTTCCAAATTTAGACTGGTGATTGCGATTTATCCCGGCAGTTTCGATCCCATTACCTTTGGGCATCTTGATATTATTGAGCGAGGCACGCGACTGTTTGATCGCGTCATTGTGGCGGTTTTGTTGAACCCAAACAAAGAGCCATTGTTTCCAGTGGAACAACGGATCCGACAAATTCAAGACTGCACGCAGCATCTGCCTGGTGTAGAAGTGGATCAGTTTGCTGGATTAGCGGTAGAATATGCCAAAAAACGCAATGCTAAAGTTCTTTTGCGAGGGTTGCGGGTGTTGTCTGATTTTGAAAAAGAATTGCAAATGGCACACACCAATCAAACCCTCTGGGAAGAAATGGAAACTGTCTTTTTGGCCACCTCCAATGAGTATAGTTTTTTAAGCAGTAGCGTCGTAAAAGAAATTGCTCGCTTTGGCGGCTCTGTTGAGCATTTGATTCCGAAAACTGTTGCTATAGATGTTTATCAATGTTACGCACAAACTCCTACAGCGAATCCGAACCTAACCAACCAGACGACCAACAACCTTCCTCGGAAAAACTCCTCATCCAAGACAAATTAGGGAAACTGGAAGAATTTATGGAAAATAGCCATAATATTCCCTTAACTCCCTATAAATTTGTCAATGAGGATCAATTTTTCGATCAAATGGATCAGCTTTGGAATAATTTGGATGCAGCGTTTGAACAAGCTTATTACATTTTGCAGGAAAAACAAAGTATCCTCCAACAAGCTTATAGCGAGCGCGATCATCTTTTGCAACAAGCCCAACAAGAAGCAACAGAAATTAAAGACCAAACTCGGATTGTTCAACAAGCGCGCCAAGAGGCTTCTGAAATTCATGCTCAAACCCGGCAAGAATGTGAGCAACTCCATCAAAAAACCTTGGAAGAAATTGAAAAGTTGCGTCAACAGACCAATGCTGAATGTGAACAAATGCGCAAAGATGCTGATGATTATGCTGCTTCCGTGCTGATGAATTTAGAACAACGTTTGACAGAAATGCTTCAGGTGACTCGCAATGGACGATCCTCCTTAAACTCATCGGGAGAACAGCAGCAGCAGCAACAATCCTCTCAGAAGAAGCAAAGGCCGAAACGCAAGGCTAGTTAATTTCCTGGTAAAGTGCCACCGAAAATACCTCTGCAAAATGGCCAATCAGCGTTTGGCGCACTTGGGAAAGGGTAATGTTAGGACAAAATTGTTGGAGACTCCCCACCGCGCGATCGCTGATCCCGCAAGGAACAATTTGCGAAAATCCGGATAAATCGGGACAGACATTCAAAGAAAAGCCGTGCATGGTAATCCAACGCTTGGCCTTGATCCCGATCGCGCCTACTTTCACGCCTTCTACCCAGACTCCTGTTAATCCTTCTTCTCGCACTGCAGCCAATCCATAGTCTTCTAAGGTGCGAATTAGTACCGCTTCCAGTTGGCGCAAATACCAATGCAAATCACATTGGTGATAGCGCAAGTTCAAGATGGGATATCCCACCAGTTGACCGGGACAATGATAAGTAACTTCTCCGCCCCGTTCTGTACGATATAGCGGGATTTTGGGGTCAGTTGGGTCAAATTTGAGGTATTCCTCCTTGGAACCGGTGCCGAGGGTATAAACAGGGGGATGTTCTAGCAGGATCAAAACATCATCCCGTTCTGGATGGTTGATGCGTTCGGCAATCAGCGATCGCTGTTGTTCCCAAGCCGTTTCATAAGGAACTTGTCCTTGATTCTTTAAACAACAAGGTCGTTTCAATAGCAAGAGCGATTGAGTTCATTTTTCTCAATATTAACAAGAAATGTTAACAACCATTAAAAGCCTCTAACAGAGGATAGTTAACTAAAATACAAAATGCTAGGCTAAATGTATAGAAGAAAGTTGAGAGGAGGAGTTATCCTTGGCATCAATCACTCCCTTCCATCAGTAAAGCATTAAGGGTCATCAAACAGGTGAATGAGAAGGAAGACTATTGATGCTTTTTGTCTAAAAAACACTGACATCATCTCTGCAATCGGTTGTCAGGAAAAAGACAATTTGTAACGCGAAAAAACAAACCAATTGCAAATTTCTTAAGTAAAAATAAAGTCTGATTGCTTGCTCGGGCAATTAAAGATAAAATAACGTTCTTAACCCCAAACCCGGTTTTGGGAAGAGAGTAACCAATTAAAAACTGTTAGAAGATGGAGTAACCATTATGAAGCTTTTGATTCAGGGTAATAATATTGAAGTGACTGAAGCAATCCGCAATTATGTTGAAGAAAAATTGGAAAATGCGGTCAAACACTTTCAACAACTCACCTCAAAAGTGGATGTTCACTTATCAGTCGCTCATAACTCTCGAGTCAGCGATCGCGCCCAAGCCGAAGTCACGGTATACGCAAATGGGAAAGTGATTCGAGCCCAGGAACACAGCGGCGATTTATATGCCAGCGTTGACTTAGTTGCCGATAAAATTGCCCGTCAGCTTCGTAAATATAAAGAGAAACACTTGGACAAAAAGATTCATGAGAGTCCAAAAACGGCAGAAGCCGTTGCCCCGGAACCGGTTAGCGAGGATTTAATCAGCGATCGTTCCCCCGAGCTTCCAGAAGATGTGGTGCGGGTAAAATACTTTGCCATGCCCCCGATGAGCATCGAGGAAGCCAAAGAGCAACTCCAGTTAGTGGATCATGATTTTTATGTCTTCTGCAATGAAGAAACGGGGAATATCAATGTGATTTATCAGCGCAATCATGGGGGGTATGGCGTGATTCAACCGCGCAACGGCAATGGTCACACTCAAGGGTTACTCTCTGAGAAAGGTCACGAAACAAGCAACAACCATAACGGTCATAGCAAATCTTCTGTAGAAGGCGAAGAGTTGAGCGAGTACCCTCCCGCCGCAGAAGTCTAAAACAAAAGGGGAGGAGGTAAAAAAGTTTCTGCCTCTCTCCCCCTTCCTGCGCTTTTTCGGTTCCCTTTATCTGAGCGGTCGCTTGTTTGGTAATCTAGAATGGCTGTAATTTATGCTAAAAAAATAATCAATGCTGGATTTAAGTCAGAAAAAAGCCCTGGTAACTGGAATTGCCAATAATCGATCCATTGCTTGGGGGATTGCTCAACAACTCCATCAAGCGGGTGCGGAATTGGGAGTCACTTATTTGCCAGATGAGCGTGGCAAATTTGAGAAAAAAGTCAGAGACGTGGTTTCGCCGCTGAATCCCAGTTTATTTCTCCCCTGTGATGTTCAAGATGACAAGCAAATAGAAGAAACGTTTCAAGCTGTGGCGGAAAAATGGGGAAAGTTCGATATTTTAGTACACAGTCTTGCTTTTGCCGGTAAAGAAGAATTATCAGGAGACTTTAGCAAAACCTCCCGGGAAGGCTTTAACCAAGCCCTAGAAATTAGCACTTATTCCCTCACCCGATTAGCCCAAGCCGCCAAACCGTTAATGAACGAGGGAGGCAGCATTGTCACCATGACTTATTTAGGGGGAGAACGGGTGGTTCCCAATTATAATGTTATGGGGATTGCCAAAGCCGGTTTAGAAATGAGTGTCCGTTATTTAGCATCAGAACTGGGCGAACAAAATATTCGCGTCAATGCCATTTCCGCAGGGCCAATTCGGACGCTCGCTTCCTCAGCCGTTGGGGGAATTTTAGATATGATTCGTCATGTGGAAGAAACGGCCCCCTTAAAGCGGACAGTAACGCAAACTGAAGTTGGCAATACGGCTGCCTTTTTATGCAGTGACCTTGCCAGTGGCATTACCGGGCAAATCTTATACGTCGATTCGGGATATAACATCATGGGCATGTAATTCGTTTGTTTATTGTTATTTTTTATTGGTTATTTGGGATGTTCTCATCCCCTTACTTCCTTGATTCACCGCAGACTTCAAACCGAAAATGCAACTTTCCGACCGTTCAGTCTCTAATTTGTCAACCCCTCGCACTGCTACCGTTTCTCGCACCACAGGAGAAACCGATGTTTCCGTAACGCTTAACTTAGATGGAGAAGGAAACTGTGATGCCAATACTGGGATTCCGTTTCTGGATCATATGCTTCATCAATTGGCCTCTCATGGCTTGTTTGATTTAGAAGTAAAAGCCACTGGCGATACCGAAATTGATGATCATCATACCAATGAAGACGTTGGTATCACCATTGGTCAGGCATTTGCCCAAGCCCTGCGCGATCGCAAAGGGATTCAACGCTTTGGCAATTTTCTTGCCCCCCTTGATGAAGCCCTGATTCAAGTGGCCTTAGATTTTTCTGGACGACCGCATCTTAGTTATGGGTTAGAGATTCCGACGCAACGGGTAGGAACTTATGACACGCAATTAGTGCGAGAATTTTTTGTCGCACTGGTTAATCATAGCCAAATGACGCTGCATATTCGTCAACTTGAGGGGATTAATTCTCACCACATTATCGAAGCCACGTTTAAAGCGTTTGCGCGGGCTTGTCGCAGTGCAGTGGAAGTAGATCCCCGTCGCAGCGGTCAAGTTCCCAGTTCTAAGGGAATGCTGTGAACAACTTGAATAAGCAATGAGTTATTCATGATATTCGTGAGTGAGGAAAGGAACAGCAACCACTTCGCCTTTGGCATCTCCCACTTCAACTTCTAAGCCTTCTCCGCCAGCTTTGGTGCGAATATAACCTAATCCTTTGACACCTTCCTCAGTTTCGAGGACACGAGTGAGTTTTCCCACTTTCTTTCCTTCCACCGTAATCGGGGTTTCTGGGTCAACGGTTTGGGAAAGATTAATGCCCCACAGCCGTTGTTTAACCCCTTTATAGGTATTGAGGCGCGCGATCGTTTCCTGACCGATATAGCAACCTTTATCAAAGGAAATCGCTTCGCATAATCCGGCTTCCAAGGGATTATAATCTTCTGTTAGTTCGTAGTCCGGTAAGGGTCTGCCTTGTTCTAAAGTTAATTGTTGCCAGACTTCTTCGGCAATCGGAGTTGCCCCGGCATTGGCAATTGTTTCTTGGAGGGCTGAGGCTTGCGAGGCAGAAACCAGCAAGGTATAACCGGCAAGGGCTAATCCAGTGCCCACCGCAATACGTACTGGGATGTCATTAATTGTTGTCATCTCATGGCTAGCAAATGATTGTTCCACCAGAGGCGAGACTCCTAACTGACTCAGAAGGTCGGAACTTTTTTCCCCACTCAACGTCAAAACCGTGTACTCTTCCGAAACATTATTTAATTTGACTTGATCCATGGGGAATAAATATTTATCTAACCACTCCATTAAAAACTGTGTCCGGTTGGGAGAAACTAATAAGAAAACGCGATCTTGGGTAATGTAAACCGTGGCCAAATCCAGCGTGCGGGCAGTAGCATTCAGAAAAACAGTATGGCATCCTTGCCCAGGTTTGAGATTTTTAATGTCATTGGTGGTTTGGTTGTGGAGAAACTGTAAGCTATCTTCTCCCGTTAATTCAATAACACCGCAATTAGGATGTTGGTAGATAGCAACTTCTTTTTTTGCAATTTGTTTTTGTTCTGAAAGACTGCTCATTTTCTTTTCTAATTTTCTAAACTTGCAAATAATTGTTCCACCTGTTGCCTGGCTTTGTTATCTAATTTTTGCCAGTCTACTTCCCCAGTTTCATCATCTAACAAGGAAGTATCAATTTCAACGTTTAATTCAGATTCTAAAGGCACAGTTCCCCGTTGATAGTCTTGAAAACACACTTCAAAACACAGTTCCCACAGATTAATTTTGACATCTTTTCCTTGAGAACTTAAGCAGAGTTCATAACCCGGCAGCGGCGTTTGCACTTCCTGATAGCTTTCTTGCCAGTTGGAGTCTTCTAGCGCCTTTCGTATATTATCCACTACGCGAATATAAGCAGGTTGCATCAATAATTGGGCTTGTTCCCAGGCTAAAGAATTGGTAATTTTAGGAATCATGATTTTGCCCTTGAACGCTAATAATTTTCGGTAGAGACGTTTGCTGGAGATGTTCTACCCAAGTGTCAATATTGTCTTGTCCAATTTCTTGTAAAGAATCGAGTAAGTGACGACTTTGCTCAATTAATTCAGTAATATTAATTTCTGAGTAAATTGGTTCATACTCCTCCAAACGTCCAATGCCTTCTCCTAATAAAATGACTGCTCCCCGCCAGTTAGAATTACTGAGGTGATAGCAGCCAACGGCAATTTGCAACAGTCCTTGATAGAAGTTACGGTCTAATACCTCTGCTTGCATCCACAACTCTTCAAAGGTATCGTGACACGCGTAGAACTGTTGCTCATTAAATTGTGCAATGCCTTGCCAAAAAGAGGTTGATGGCATCATTTCCTAGGGATAATTGGTTATCCCATTGTCTCACGAACCTCCTTGATATACTCTAAATCAATGTCTTGTTGGTCACCGGCAAAGTCATGATCTTCGGTTAAAAAGAGCATACAGTGGCATTCTTTCCGTTCCCGCATGGGGACACAAGGACAGTTCCAATAGCCATGTTTGGCTTCGGCTTCTTTGTCTTCGTAGTGACGACAGGGACATAAGGGGGCACCGAGTTCTTCCTTGTGCTTAGCTAATCCTTCAATTACTACTGCAGTAACGGAAGGATCAGAGCAGAAATAAGTGCCGCTACGCTTAGCATAGGTCTGAGAAAAGTTCCGCATAATATTCAATGTGGACTCTTCACTCAGATTTGAGTTTTGATTTTCCGTTTGATTTTCGGTGTTGTTAGTCATAGGTCAATGTTAATTCCTAGAAGTGAAAGAAGGCTTTACTATTCTGACACTTCCTAAATTTTCGATTTATTATTTTCTATCATGCCTTAGTGAAGCGATGAGTATCAATCTATGAGCTGCCTGGCCTAGTCCTATTATTTCTTTTCAATGGTTTGATTGGTTTGAATTGCAATCTCCTATCACTAGGGAATTTCATGTTTCTTAACTAAAAACGAATTTAAGCGGGTTTTAGCCAATTACTCTTGATCAGAAATGTCATTCTTGGTATATTGGCATTAGATGGTCGTATACTCTGTCTAAAAAACTAAATCGGGGAGTCTAATCCCGAAATTACGTGGGTCCAATTAAGATCTCTACTCTTTCAACTCAGAAGAGAAGCAACTAATTTCTAAATCAAGAGTTTGACAATTTGTAAAATAGACTTGACGAATTACAGGTTTTGTATTTTTAAAAAAGTATTCATCATAGTTAATTGTCGTTTTGCTTCGTATAAAATTAAGGAAGTCGCGATCGCGACGTTTAAAGATTCCACACCAGTTGCAACAGGAATCGTTACCTGCTCATCCGCTAAATTTGCCAATTCCGGGGATAATCCTGCCCCTTCGTTTCCCATCAAAATCAGGGTTGGCTGTTGAAAATCCACTTCCCAATACGTTTTCTCTGCTGTGGGAACAGTGGCAACCACTTGCCCCGGAAATTGTTGAACTAAGGAAGATAAATCGCTAGTAACAGCCATAGGCAGACGAAACCAAGCCCCAACAGACGCCCGTAACACTTTGGGATGATCAAACTCCACACTATCTTCGCTTGCCCAGATGCCTTCTACGGAAGTAGCAGCCGCTGTGCGAATAATGGTTCCCATATTCCCTGGGTCTTGCAGTTGTTCTAAAATGAGTCCTAATTGCAGGGTAGCCAAATCAGGGGGTTGGGAAGAAAAACGGGGCGCGATCGCGATCACACCATCGGGCGTTTTTGTGGTTGAAATCACATTTATAATCTCTGGGGAAACGACTTCTGTCCGTTGCGCCCATTGTTGGATTTTTTCAGACAAATCAGGATGCTTATCTTGCCAGTGAGAGGTATAGCAAACCACCTCTAGCGGATAGTTCACTTCACATGCTGCTTCGACTAAATTTGTTCCTTCTAGCAGAAACCGCTGTTGGGCTTTGCGATGTTTACTGTAATGAAGTTTCCGAATATTTTTAATTAGGGGATTTTTGATACTAGTTAGCACAATGATTCGTTTTATTGATTTATAGCCACCACTGACAATAACCTTCGGGATTAGTATGATATAGTCCTTTTAAGGCTT
>JBDGQV010000068.1:0-34796 GCA_042218725.1 Halothece sp.
TAAGCCATTGCCTAGGTTGAGTCTCCCTGTATTCATTAATTTCTAGATCGTCTGGGGGAAGGGGAGGATATTCTTTAAAATTTCGATCAATGGCAGAAATTTTCTGGGCAACCGTTTCTCCTTGAGCATTCGTAATTAAATAAAAACTTTCGTTGGGGTTGGCTTCAATGGCAGTATTTAAGACTCTTTGAGCTTGTTGCGGATCACTGATGTCAGCGCCAGTCACCTCTGCATTTTTGGCCATGAGTTGGGATTCTTCTGCCAATTCTTGATAATCATCTTGTATCTGCTCGTTTAAACTTCCTAGTTCTTGATTTAATTTGCCTTTCCGTTCCTCTACTAACTTGTCACGGGTTTGAATAACGCTAATTTGAGTCACTGCTACCACTGGAACCGCAACACTGCCTAAAACAATAATCGTTAACTTGTTACGAAAACTAATGTCGTTCCAGCGACCAACGAGTTTTTGCCACCACGACGATCGCGCTTGGTGTGCTGTGGTATCTTTTTGTAGGGGAATGTAGCGTTGAGGTTGCTGCCCATCCGATTCCAAGGAAATGGTGTCTCCATTTTGTGATGAGCGCTGAGATTGCTGATTTTCTTGTTCTGGTTTAGACGGTGTTTGAGTCATGATTTTGTGAGTCGTGATTGCTTAGTTGCTGTGGATACTGGTTATTGCTCACTGCTTTGAGGCATTTGTTCAAAAATGGCGGCGACGGAGAGAACCATTAACATTTCCCCCTCTGAGTTCAGCCAATAGCCGCGTAACACCCGAGAGAGTTCAGCAGTGAAGGTTGATTCCGGGGGGGATTGAATGGCGTTGGGATTAATGCGGCTAATTCCTTCCACCTCTCTTACGATTAATCCCAAAGTTTGACGGCTTCCGGCATTATTTTCTTGCCTTAGCACCATCAAGGGAAGGGTAGTGGTAACTAAAGACTGTTCCGGCAGTGGGGTTAATCCCAATAATCCCCCTAAATCAACCACCCAGAGGATTTCGCCTCGCCAGTTGTAAATGCCCATCACCCAAGGGGGAAGTTTGGGGATGGGAACAATGTTGCGGGTGTTGACTTTGAGGACTTCACTGAGTTGAGAAATGGTCACCAAAGCAGTGGTATCAGGAACCAGGTGAAACCGCAGCAGGGATTCAGTTATTGTTTGTTCCCTGTCAGCAACAGGAAATAAGAAGTTGGAATTGGCGTTGGCAGCAGATGAAACCACAGGTTGTAACTTTGAGACTATTTAACGACTTGTTGCAGGGTACGGCTTAATTCATCCGTATCAATGGGTTTGGTGAGATAGGCATCGGCACCTTGTTTCATGCCCCAGAATTTGTCTAAATCACTGTCTTTAGTTGAATAAATCACAATTGGTATATTGCGGGTATTATCTTCATTTTTTAATTGCCGACACAGTTCAAAGCCGCTGCGATCGGGCAATACCACATCTAAGACAATGACGTTAAACGGTTGCTGCTGAATTTGAGAAAGGGCTTCGTCGTGATTGGTTGCTTCGACGACTTGGTAGCCGTTTTGCCCTAAACAACTGGACATAATTTTTAAATCAGTTTGGGAATCTTCAACAATTAATGCTTTTTTCATGGTTAGTTCCTGGATGCTTTATTTGGACTCAAACAATATATTAGTAACATTTTATGAGGCTTCTGTGGAGTAAAAACGAGGTGATTTTTCTGGCTTAATTTCATCACCAAGGGGCAAGTATTTTTGCACCATCTCTAAAATTTTCTGACGTTGAACCGGCTTACTAACATATTCCGTAGACCCCACCATTTTTGCTCGCATCCGATCAATTAAACCATCTTTTCCAGTTAAAATAATAATGGGAACTTCCTTGAGACTGGATACGCGACGCAATTGGCTGCAAATTTCATAGCCATTGGTATTGGGCATAATTAAATCTAAGAAAATTAAGTCTGGCTTACTTTTTAATAACGTTGCACTCGCTCGCAATGGATCATTAATTCCAATAAAATCATAGTCATTTCCACGCAAAATTTCTTCAACGGTTTGCGTTACTTGAGGACTATCATCAACACAGGCAACGACAAACTTCTTCTGATTATTTTCCCTGTGATTGTTACTGGAAGAGGCAGCAGTTGCTACCTTAGACGCAGAGGGATGTTTGATGAATTTGCTTAAATCAAGATCAGGAATATTTTGAAACGATAACCATCCCTTTTTGTAGTATCCCCAAAGGGCTTGGGTTACTGGTAAAATATCGCGCTTGGTTTCGACTGCGATTTCCCGTAAAGTTTGTTTCCCCGTTAATAATCGTTGTAAGTTTTCAAACGTTTTGGCGGCGGTGGTTTGTTTGATACTTTCTGCATCTTGTATGAGGGGGGCTTGATTCGGCGAACAGAGTTTTAACCCTGCTTGTTGCCATTTTTGCCATTTTTGCTGAGCTAAGTTTAGCAATTGTTCACTGGCAATATCTTTCTCGTGAGGAATGGGTGTATATTTTTCAGGCCGAAATCTCGGAAACCATTGCCATTGCAATCCGCTATTTTCACTATATTCACTTCCTTGTTGGTTCTGTAAGCAAAAAACTTGGAAAATATCAAACAGAACTTCACCAACCATATCATTTTGAATTGCGCTCAACTGATTGATGTCAATTTTGCTTTCTTGAAACAGTTGACAAATTAAGTCATATTCAAACGAGGAGGATTGCCAGTTAAATTCGTCCTGTAATTGTAATGGTTGCTGTACTAAATCAGGACAATGGTTTTTCAGTTGACGATAAACCCGTCGTTGCGCATGTTCTCGACTCCCTGCCCCAATTAAACGTCCAAGGGTAAAATATAGCGACCAACACTGGTCTTGCTGTTTCAAATTTTTGATTTCTAAACGCCCTGTTTCATTGGTGTTGATATATTCCTTGATTTGCTGTATAAATTCTTCAATCATTAGATGATTTTCCTTAGAATATTCGGCTTTTCGACGGCAGTCCGAAGCGTTAGGCTAATTTTTTGTTCCCTAGAGTAGAAAAAGTCAATTGATTAAACTCTTTCTTATATGAAATTGATTAATTTATGGTACATATAAGGAATCAATCCCCTCGGGTTTTCCCCTTGTCACCTTGTCTCCCTCTCTCCCCGAGCAATTGGTATCAAACATTGATTCATTTGATCTTAGATTCTGTTTTAACGACAGTAAAAGTTATTGTAACAAACGCCACAAAAAAAACGACAAGAAAAATATCCAAATTAAGAATTTACACTAGTATCAAATCAGTTGAATAAGGGCGTATTTTCTATTAAGTAAAATAACACTATAAGACTTTAGAACTACGCGTTAATGCGGTAACCCGTTGCGCTTCGTGAAATCCGATTTCTTCCTCACTTTCCCCTAAAGTCGGTTTCACGGTAACGTTATCAACGTTTGCCATATTAATATAAATGGTTTCGTCAGGGGTATGTAAGGGACACCATTGCTGATTTAAACGTTGTTGAATTGCTTCTCGAAGTTCAGGATAAGGATCGCTTGGTTCAGCAGATTCGGTGACTAAAAATGATTCTTTGGCGCCACTATTGTAATGGAAAGTAATTTGCAGAGAATAGTCTTGTTTGGCCATAATTCGGACTTAGTGAAGTTGACTCATATCTGATAAATTTAACACTTGCGCGAGACGTTCTTCGCTCATTAGTCCTTTTTCTAAAACTAATTCTCTTAAAGATTTTCCAGTTTCAAGAGATTCCTTGGCAAGTTGGGCCGCGTTAAGATAACCAATATGGGGGTTCAGGGCTGTTACCAGAGCAAGACTGGATTCGGCATAAATTTGACAGCGATCGCGCCGGGCGTTAATTCCCTTCAGACAGCGATCGCGCAAGGTTTCGATAGTGTTTCCCATTATTTCAATACTGTGAATTAAGTTATAAGCAATTAAGGGCATCATCACATTCAATTCTAACTGACCCGCTTGGGCAGCGAGCGCGATCGCCTGATCATATCCCATCACTTGAAACGACACCATCGAGGTCATTTCCGCCATCACCGGATTATATTTCCCTGGCATAATGGAAGATCCCGGTTGTACTGGCGGCAGTTCAATTTCCCGGAACCCCGTTTGAGGGCCAGAATCTAGCAACCGTAAGTCATGAGAGATTTTGACACAGTCTTGCGCCAAGTTTCGTAACGCGCCAGAAACATTAACAAAGGGTGACATACTTTGCATTGCAGCCATGAGATGAGGCGCACTGCTCAAGGGAAGGTTCAAGAATTCACCCAGTTGCGTCACCACTTCTTGGCGGTATTGGGGATGGGTATTTAAGCCGGTTCCTGTGGCGCTGCCCCCAATGCCTAACTGTTGCAAGTCTTGGGCTGCGGTTTCAAGGCGCGTTTGATGATCGCGCAAAATTTGTTCCCAAGTCCGGAAGGATTCGCCAAGGCGCACCGGTACAGCATCTTGCAGATGAGTGCGGCCGGATTTGACAATATCTTGGAATTCCTGGGCTTTGTCTTCTAGGGTGCCAATGGCCTGATTCAGGGCCGGATATAAGGTATTTTGAAGCGCGATCAAGCCGCCAATGCGAATGGCAGTGGGAATAACATCATTGGTCGATTGCCCATAATTGACATGATCATTGGGATTAACCCGTTGATAATTTCCTTTTTCATCCCCTAAAATCTCTAAAGCGCGGTTGGCAAGCACTTCATTGACATTCATGTGGTGGGACGTTCCTGCCCCAGCCTGATAGATATCCACCACAAACTGATCGCGCAGCTTGCCATTGAGAATTTCATCTGCTGCTTGCACAATGGCTGTGCTTACTTCTTCGGGAATGCAATTGAGTTTTCCGTTCGCGATCGCGGCCGCCTTTTTAATTAAAATACAAGCATCAACATAAGTGGGTAAAGGCTTAATTCCACTAATGGGAAAGTTCTCTGTAGCGCGTAGGGTTTGAATCCCATAATAAACATCATTGGGGAGTTGACGTTCTCCCATGGAATCTTTTTCGGTCCGCATGCGGGAAGGGCTAGTCTGACTCATCTTAAATTCAGCGCTGATATGATAGAAATCAAAGATCAGAATATAGCACTTGCTAATCAAAAACAAATTATCCCTAGCAAGTTACGTATACTCAGACTATGCCAGATTCCATCATGTATCAAGAGGATGCATATGTCGTCCTCGAAACGAACCAACCGGAAGAAATTATGAGTCCAGACGAGTTGCTGGACAAACTGAAAAATGTTCTACAAAACTATGATGATGAACTGCCTAGGGATTTACAAAAATTTGAAACTGTAGAAGAACAAGCCAAACATCTTATGGAAACCAGTTGCGAGTTTGATGTGGGACCAGGACAGTATTTACAGTGGTATGTGATTCGACTTGATAAATAAATTTTGCTAATTAGTCATTGGTCATTAGTCATTGGTCATTAGTCATTGGTCATTAGTCATTGGTCATTAGTCATTAGTCATTATTAGAACTAATAATTGTAATTGACGCCGAAATTTAAATCTCGGCGCCTGCGATTATGATTCATGAAGCCCAAGTTCAGTTTCTAAAGGGGATCATTGGCTTGAAATCCTGCAATTAGCGCTCTGCGGGATTATACACATCGATTTGGGGATTGCTTTGAATTTGAACTGTTTCCCCGCCTGGTCTATCATCATCGCGTCCTTCAAAGCGATGGCGAACTTTTCGATGCTGGCGTACTCGACCATTCCCTCCTTCATTGCCTTGAACGCCTACGGTCACACTTGCATTTCCGCGACAAGAACCATTGCTTTCCATTTCGACGTCATTACGGCGGTCCGTTGGTTCTTTGGAACCGCTAATATTGTATTGAACGCCCACATCAGCTTGAACACATTGTGCTTGGGCAACATGAGTACTAGAAGACGCCAAAAAGACTAAGCTGGTTAACGAGAACCAACTCAAAAATAATCCTCTCAATGTCATGAGTTACCTCCAAAAAAGATTTTCTTAACGACAAGTACTAGTCGAGGTACGACTGCTGTGTACTTTTCCATTAATCCGAGTTGTTTGACTTGAGCTTTGGTAAACCCTGCTCGTACAATGTCGGTAACGAGAAGAGCGGCGATAATCGGGTTGCCACCAAGATTTGGCCCGATTCCTATTCCCGTCAACATTAATTCGATTTTTGCCCGTATCTACAACCACCCGACCATTCGAATCGGTACTGACACGGACCTCTCCAGCTTGTACCTTAATTTCACTCCCTTGGGCGGTCGTTGGCACCCAGACAGTAAAAGCAATTAATAATAAAATTAGCGGTTTAAGTGACATGAGTTGAATCCTCAACAGTTTTAAGCGACAAACGCTGCACGTTTGAGTCCTAAGGTTGTTCACCTGTAGGACTCAATTCACTAATAACTCAGTTACTTTATTTAATAACGGCGACCGTGACCAGGACGCGTGTGACGGGAATTATTAGTCCGAACATCGCTGCGTTGATCTGAGCTTTGAGCACAAACATTTCTTGCGCCATATTGATCGCAGTATTGACGGTTGCTTTGGACTACACCGACATCTGCTTCTTCAGAGTGACCCCGAGACCGTTCTTCAACACTACTTCTTTGATAGGAGCTTTGACCAGAAACGTTTCCTTCGCCAGTAATGACACTTTCTTGAGTCGATTCTTGGATGACAGCATTATCGCCTTTCGCAGGAAGAGAAACTGCTCCTAAAGCAGAAACTGTTAGTAAGCCGAGAAGGACTGTTTTTGTTCCCGTGGTTAGCATTTTTATGTTCATAAGGTTTACGTTTTGCTTTGAAATTAAGTCGATTAATATTACTAGATGGGTTTTTTCCTCAATAGTTCCCTATCGAAAAAAGATTTTTTTATTACTTTTTGGAATTATTTTGTGCCGGTCCTCTGCTGTGACCCCATGCACTATTACCGGGCTTTTTTGATCGTTCATTTTGATTTGTGGAAGGTTGCTGATTGCCATTGACACGAGTATTGGGGTCTTTTCTTTTGCTTGCTCCTTTCCCTGGATGCTGATAGTAATATTGGTTAATTACTTGATTAACTTCGTTGTCGTTTCCTTCAACATAAGCATCTTGAGTCGCTTGTTGCGTTGTCTGGGCATGGACAGAAAGGGTTGTTAAACCGAAAGCAACTATACTGAGGCTCATTAAAATCCTATTTTTTTTCATGATATTTTTCCTCATAAATCATCAGTTAGAGGATAAAGACCTGTTATTTCGAAGGGAAGTTCCCCCAATCTGAAAATGAAATTACAAAAAATCACAATAATTTTGATATCGCGATTGACTTTAATTAAATTATTCCATGTTTGCTATTACTGGTAATTGGTTATTTGTCATTGGTTATGATTTCCTATTTAGAAAAATCCCTATAGCAGAAATTTTCCCAATCGGGGCGCGATCGCTTTCCACGCGACTGCTTATCTAGACCTCTGGCGAGGAGAGTCTCACCGTTGCTCCGAAATGTTTTGTCGCAGGTTATAGTCTCATGAGATGATCAACTCTGTTGGTCAAGCACTTGCTAGCAAGGGAGAAAAAGTATGAAGTCGCATACCGAGTACCTAACATTTAACCTGGAAGGGCGAATGGCGTTTAAAAACATCACGCCCAAAGTCGAAGAAATCGTGCGCCAAAGCGGTGTTAGTGAGGGCATGGTCCTTTGCAATGCCATGCACATTACTGCCTCCGTCTTTATCAATGATGATGAATCGGGGCTTCACCAGGACTTCCAAAAGTGGCTGGAACAACTGGCCCCCTTCGATCCTTCGCCACAGAAATATGCTCACCACCGGACTGGAGAAGATAATGGCGATGCCCACCTCAAGCGGGAAATTATGGGTCGCGAGGTCGTCGTGGCGATTACGGAAGGAAAACTCGACTTCGGCCCTTGGGAGCAAATTTTCTACGGCGAGTTTGATGGCGGGCGCCCAAAACGGGTGCTAATCAAAGTAATTGGCGAATAGGCGATTCAGTCTCCACCTAAAGCGCGAGGGGCTACGACCGAGCCCGAAGCGGAAGGATTGGACAGTATCTTTAAGTACCGCATGCAGGGGAGAGAGCGAATTTCTCTTAGAGCAAGCAACTACCATAAAGGGAAATTAGCCGGTCAGAAGCCGACTTCTGCCCAAGTCTGTCAACATAGAGATGGGGATTGGTATGTTCATATCCAATTGAAGTCAGAGCCTCCTAACCCAACCGAAACCAATAAAGTAATCGGAGTTGATTTCGGGAGGCGGGAAATCGCTAAAACATCAACCAATCAAGGTTGGGAAGGGAAAAGTCTTCAGAAAAACCGAGATAAGTTTGCCCGCACTAGAACCTCCTTACAACGGAAAGCGTCCAAAGGCACTCGCAGTAGCCGTCGTCGTTGCCGCGAGATCCTAAAACAGTTATCTGGGCGTGAAAAGCGGTTCCAAAAATGGATCAACCATAATGTCAGCAAGTCTATTATCCAAGATGCCAAAACAACCGGTTCTCTAATCGCTATTGAGGATTTAACAGGGATTAGGGAGCGCGCGAACTCTCAACCCAGAAATAAAACTGAACGTAGAAGATCTAATGCTTGGGCGTTTTATCAGTTGCGTACCTTCCTTGAATATAAGGGTATTAAAGAGGGCGTGAAAGTCGTTGCTGTTCCCCCAGCATAAACTCAAGCAAGACTTGTTACTGTTGCTTGCATATTGGAGTTAGAACAGAGAAGCGGTTCAAGTGTTCTAACCTCCGTTGCGGTTGGATTGGCGATGCTGACTTTAATGGTGCTTTGATGATTAAAAAATGGGGTGAATCTGTAAACTCGCCCAGAGGCTCGGAGATTCTATCCTGTAGAATTTTCAGGGCTGCTGAAAGCTCCATCCACATTGCGTAGCAATTGGGTGGGGTAGTTTACTGTTGCGCACCTTGCTTCGCGGTGTTGCTAAAAAGGAAAATTAGTCCGTATTACACCACAGAGATACGGAGAACACAGAGGATTTTCAATCTAGCTGTCACTCGAATTTATAGAGATGGTATGACTAATGGGAGAAGTTGAAAGCCGCTAACCAATATGACAATCCGTTCTTCCTCTTTACCGACTGGATGCAAGCTTCGCCGCGCGACAGTTGACGATTTGTGGCCGATTCGAAAATTAGTGCTGAGTGCTAAGCTAGATCCCACTCAGTTGCGCTGGGAACAATTTTGGGTCATTGAGTATGAAGGAAAAGTCGTGGCTTGCGGGCAGTTGCGCAGTTTTGAACAAGCCCAAGAATTAGGCAGTATTGTTGTTGCTAAACCCTGGCGCAATCAAGGTTTGGGAACGATTTTAAGCAATCATCTGATTCAGGAGGCAACCCAACCTCTGTACTTAGAATGTTTGGGTCAAAAACTGGCTGATTTTTATGCCCGTTTGGGATTTGTACCGGTTAGCTGGCAAGAATTGCCGCAATCGCTGAAATTCAAGTTTGGTGTGTCTCAACTGGGTAAGATATTGCTGAGAATTCCAGTGCAAATTATGCAGTATCAAGGAACATCTGACACTCAGGCTTTGAATAACCCAGCAATCCCTTATTGATTTTTCACGATTTGCCCAAAGTCTGCCAAAACCCGGGCATGATTGCGCAGTAATCCCAGTAAATTGAGACGATTCTGTTGAATTGCCGGATCTTCTGCCATGACTAACACGCTATCTTCTCCATCAAAAAAGCTGCTTACTGTGGGAGAAATTTGCACTAAGCCATCAACCAGTTGCTGATAGTTTCGTTGTTGGCGACTGGCTTGCGTTTTCGGCAACAGTTCGATTAATGCATCATAAAACGCTTGTTCCGAATTTTGTTCAAATAAGTTTGGATCAACCACCGTTCGCGGATCAAGGGGTTGCGTCTCTAAGGTTCCTTTGCTGGCAAGACGGGTGGAACGATTGACGGTTTCATAAATGACATCTAACGTTTGATTATCCCGGATCTCTTGCAAGAATTTTGCCCTGGCTTGAACATCTAACACTGCGGTTAATGCCCGTTGGAGATATTCTTCATCATTGTCGCCTAAAACAGCATTGATCAGGTCATAATCAATATTTTTCTCGCCTAAAAGGAAACGGATCCGCTGTAAGAAAAAGTCTTGAAGATTGGATAAGAGATTCGCCGTGTGTTCACTTTCGCCAAAGGTATCAATGAAGTTTTGAACACCTTTTTCCAACAGTTGTTGCAAATTAATGGGAAGTTGATGTCCCCAAATAATACTGATAATCCCATTGGCGGCGCGACGCAGGGCAAAGGGATCGGAAGACCCGCTGGGAATCATGCCTAAGCCGAAAATACTGACTAGGGTGTCAGCGCGATCGCTGATCGCCGTGACTTGGGCAACTAAATGTTCTGGCAGGTCATCATTGGCGCCTTTGGGAAGATAATGTTGGGAAATGGCGGTGGCAACGGCTTCTTCTTCCCCACTGGCACGGGCATATTTTTCTCCCATAATGCCTTCCAGTTCGGGAAATTCATCTACCATTTGCGTGACCAGATCGGCTTTACACAGTTGCGTTGCCCGTTGAATTTGGGTTTTCTCTTTCTCAGAGATGGCTAATTGTTCACTTACCCAATGGGCATAGGTTTGAATGCGTCTGACTTTGTCGCCAATTGACCCTAATTGTTCTTGGAAGGTAACACTGTCTAAATCCGACACATAGTCGGCTAACGGTTTGCCTAAATCTGTATCGTAGAAGAATTGACCATCGGCTAATCGGGCACGAATCACCCGTTCATTGCCGCGCGTGATGAGATCGGCTTTATCGGGATCGCCATTGGCAGCAGTAATAAAGTAGGGCAACAGTTCCGTGGCGGTTTCATCTTGCCACACCGGGAAGTAGCGCTGATGGCTAATCATTTCCGTGGTGATGACTTCCGGGGGAAGCCGCAGAAATTCCTCGTCAAATTTTCCGGTAACGACGAAGGGATATTCTACCAGGTGCGTCACTTCGGTGAGCAACTCGTCATCGAGAACCGCATAGCCGCCTTTGGCTTGGGCTTCTTGCTGAACTTGTTGCGCGATCGCGCGCTTTCTTTGTTCTTGATCAACGGTAATTTTCGCCTCAGCCAAGGTTGCGACATACTGTTCCGGATGAGGAATGGGAATTTTTCGGTTGGACAAAACCCGATGCCCCCAAGAGGCGGTTTCTCCCTGAATTGTCTCGGATCCGTTTTCTAAGGCAACAGGCAATGTTTGTTCATCTAACAAGGTTACTAACCAACGAATGGGACGGGGAAAGCGTAAGTCCCCATCACCCCAACGCATAAACCGTTTACCCTCTAGCCCAAAAATCCACTGTGGCGTTAATTCTTTCAAAATTTCGGCTGTAGCGCGACCGGGGATGACTTTTTTGACAAAAACAAAGTCTCCCTTCTCTGTGGGGCGAATTTCCAGGTCTTCTACCGCAACCCCTTGTTTGTTGGCAAAGCCCTGCGCTGCTTTGGTGGGTTCGCCATCTTGAAATGCGGTTGTTGCGGGCGGACCTTTCACGTCTTCTTCGCGATCGCTTTGTTTCTCGGGTAATCCCGCGATCACCACGGCTAACCGTCGCGGTGTGCCATAAACCTTGGTGCTTTCGGGGGTTAAAAAGTGTTCTTGCAGGCTAGTTGGAATGCGACTTTGCCACTGCGCGATCGCGCTTTCGACAAAATCTGCTGGTAGTTCTTCGGTGCCAACTTCTAAAAGGAAACTTGCCATGATTAGGGAGAATCGTCCAAAAGTCCGTTAGAACAGTCTATCAACTTGTGGGGGAATTGCGGACAAGAAATTTTTTTCCGTTTTGACTTGCCAAGATAATAATCCTATGTTTATAATAGATTCTGGTTGCTTAGGAAAGCAATCGGATAATCCTCAGTAGCTCAGTGGTAGAGCGGTCGGCTGTTAACCGATTAGTCGCAGGTTCGAATCCTGCCTGGGGAGCTTTTTTATCAATCAGTTTCATCGGTTGGATTAGAAGGTATTCCAACTCAACATTAGATCGAGTGTGTATCTTTCCGTTGGCGAGACAGTGAGTTCCTCTCCCAAAAGACGCCATCAGCATATCCCTGAATCGTTTGATCTTCTTCTGCTATTTTCAGGCGTTTTTCGGCTAAACAAGCATAGTCAGGATCAATTTCCACGCCAGCATAGTTGCGGTTGAGTTTTTTCGCAACAACAGAGGTTGTTCCCACGCCTAAAAACGGATCAAAAATGACATCTCCCTCTTGAGAACTGGCTAAAATAATTTTTGCAAGGAGTTTCTCGGGTTTTTGCGTGGGATGATCCGTATTTTCCGGCATTGACCAAAACGGAACTGTAATATCCGACCACAAATTAGAAGGATGTGTCAGTCGATAATTGCCCTGTTTTTCTTCCTGCCAATCTTTAGGTTGACCATCGACTTTATAAGGTGCAATGACTTTCTTTTTTAGCTTAACCGCATCCGGATTAAAATAGTATTGATCGGAAATAGTAGCAAACCAAATATCTTCTGAACAATTTTTCCAATTGGATTTCGCCCCGCGTCCTTTTTCTCGTTCCCAAGTAATCCGATTGCGCACTTTTAAATATTGCGACATGACGCGATAAATGGCACTGGATGATACCCAATCGCCACAAATATAAACGGATGCGGTGGGTTTAAGAATTCGCAGCATTGGGTTTAGCCAAGAATCTAACCATGCTTCATAATTGTCATCAGTTTTTTTTTGAAATTGATTGCTATTGAAAGTTTTACTTAGGTTATAAGGCGGATCAATAAATAATAAATCCACAAAGGCAGCAGGCAGTTTATCAATGACTGTAAATAAGTCTTGTTGAATTGTTTGGTTAAGAATATCCCCAACTTCAACGGGATGATCTAAACTGATCAACTTTTGACTGAAGTAAGCTTTTTCTGTTTCGTCTAACGTGATGGTTCGGTTTCGGCTTGCTTTTTTCGTTTTTGCCATTATTTAAAGATAAAAATCTTTTTCGTATAAAGATGATTGTGAGTTAACCATTGTTTATGCTAATTACTGATCATTTTGATCGCGCTTTGGCATTTGTGCGCCAACATGCTTTTCATTGCGTTGTTTCGCCAGTTGTTCTTGTCGCCAACGTTCCGCAAAGCGATCGCGCTGCTGCTTGGTTAAACTATCATAGCAATAGGGACAACAAACCCCCGGTTGATATTTTTCCGACTGCAAATCTTCAGGGGATAAGGGATGACGACAGCCATAACAGAGTTCATGATTTCCGGTTTCTAAGTTTTCATTAACAGCAACACGGGAGTCAAAAACAAAACATTCTCCTTCCCATAACGATTCCTCTGGGGAAACCGTTTCTAAATAGTTCAAAATGCCGCCATTGAGTTGATAAACTTCCTCAAATCCCTTTTCTAGCAAATAGGCACTGGCTTTTTCGCAACGAATGCCCCCCGTGCAAAACATGGCAACTTTTTTATGTTGATTGGGATCTAAGTTTTCTTCAACAAATTCTGGGAATTCACGAAAGTTATCCGTTTGAGGCGACACGGCATTTTCAAAACTTCCTACTTGATATTCGTATTCATTGCGGGTGTCAATGACTAATACTTCTGGATCAGAAATAATGTCATTCCAGGTTTCTGGATCAACATGCTTGCCAGTCTTAATTGCCGGTTCAATTTCATTAACCCCCATCGTGATAATTTCCGGTTTAATTTTGACTTTCATGCGATGAAAAGGCGGTTCTTCCGTATAAGAAAGTTTGGGTTCAATGTCGGCAAAGCGTTCATCTTGCCTTAGAAACTGAAAAAACTGATCAACGTTTTCTTGTTTACCAGAAATGGTGGCATTAATGCCTTCCTGGGCGAGTAAAATTGTTCCTTTAAGCTGTTGATTTTCACAAAAATTGAGAGCGCGATCGCGCAAATTTTCTAAATCATTTAATTCAATAAACTTATAAAATGTCGCAACTATCATCTTTTCTCCTCCTATTTAATCGCTAAAAACCCTTCAAAGCAAATATATTTCATCACTGTTGTAATATCAACAAACCCTGCTCTCTCTAACAACCCTAAATTGCCTTCCCGCGAAAACGGTTCCAAGACCCCTTTTAAACTTCGGGTTTTAGCAATAATTTCTTCTCCCGAATAGCCTTGATCTAGTTTATAATCCGTGTAAAGCGTTGTCATCATATCTTGAAAACGCGCATCGGGACTGCGAACTTTTTCAAACAGTAAAAAACCGCCACCCCAATTTAAAGCCTCATAAATGCGATTAAATAACAGTTGCCGATGTTTGGGTTTAATAAACTGAATCGTATAGTAAGCAATAATTAAATCCGCTTTTTCCAACTCGACATCCGTTAAATTTTCGTTGCGAATTTCCACATTAGAAAAATTTTGGCAAAGACGTTGCGCCGATTTCACCATTTCCGCTTCCACATCAATGCCAATAAACTGGACATGTTTGTTTTGATGATGTTCGGCTAAACGAGCTAATAGCGTTCCCGTTGAGCAACCTAAATCGTAACATACTGATCCATTATCAAGGAAAAAGTCAGAAATACTAACCCCTAATTCATGAGACGTTTCATATAAGGGAATGGATTTCTTGATATGCTGATCAAAGTTTTTATTAATCTCGCCGCTAAATGACCAATTGGCATTTCCAGCTTGAATTTCATCGCCGACGTTTGTCATTGTTTCTATGATGAGATTGAATCAACACGGAGGAAGGATTAAAGAGAGAGTAACAGTAACCCTAGGAAACGACAACAGTGAAACCTGATTCGGTAACGCTATTAATTGCAATATAGCTGAGACGCGCTGCAACGAGAAACCACCAATCAAAGTCTTTTATGTTCAACTATCAACCCTTATATGATCAACTGGCAAATTCTCCTGCCTCAGACTGGGTGGAAACCCTACCCCAACAACTAGAGAGTGCCTTGCAACCGAATCGGCATGGCGATTTTCCCACCTGGAAAGAAGCTGTGGAAAATTTGCCTAGCATCCAACCCAGTATTATCGATTTGCAGGAACAGGTAAAAATTGGCTGCCAAGCTGACACCGATGAAGACACCCGTCAGAGATTAGAAACTAGCTTAAAACAACTCCATCCTTGGCGCAAAGGTCCCATTGATCTATTTGGGGTGTATATTGATACGGAGTGGCGTTCGGATTGGAAATGGCAACGACTGCAAGATGACATTAGCCCTCTGCAAGGGCGAACGGTTTTAGATGTGGGGTGCGGCAACGGCTATTATGCCCTACGAATGCTGGGAATGGGGGCAAAGTTAGTCGTTGGGTTGGATCCCTCTTTATTGTATGTCATGCAGTACGAAGCCATCCGTCGTTACTTACCTGAAAGTGAGGCTTATGTTCTGCCTTTAGGGGTGCAACATCTACCGGAGAACTTACACGCCTTTGACACTGTATTCTCCATGGGCGTACTTTACCATCAGCGATCGGCATTTGACCATCTTCAGACGCTGCGCAACACCCTCAAACCCGGCGGCGAATTAGTCTTAGAAACCCTTGTCATTCCAGAAGACTACGGCGAGATTCTCATTCCCAAAAAACGCTATGCCAAAATGCGCAATGTTTGGGCAATTCCCAGTTGTTCTACTCTAGAATCTTGGTTAAGTCAATGTGGCTTTGAACAAATTCAGTTAGTCGATGTTACCCCAACCACAACCCAAGAACAACGGCGCACGGCGTGGATGACATTTCACTCACTGGAAACTTTCTTAGATCCAACCGATTCCAATCTCACCATCGAAGGTTATCCCTCTCCGATACGTGCCATTGTGGTGGCAAAAGCCCCAACCTGACATTTTTGGTAAATTTAACTATAATATATGGTACAACTAACTATAATTCAGCGAAAAAGATTCAACTGTGTTTACAACTGCTTTTGCCAAATCGAATTCACAATCAAATACACTTCCGACTGACTTATTTACAGCGATTGAAGACTTAAAACAAGACCTGAATGCAGTCGTTTTAGCCCATTATTACCAAGAAGGGGATATTCAAGATGTCGCTGACTACATTGGCGACTCCCTGGGATTATCTCAAAAAGCAGCGAATACCGATGCAGATGTAATTGTTTTCGCTGGGGTTCATTTCATGGCAGAGACGGCAAAAATTTTGAACCCCAAGAAGCTAGTATTAATTCCTGATCTGGATGCCGGTTGTTCCTTAGCTGAAGGTTGTCCGCCACAAGAATTCTCTGAGTTTAAGGCACAATATCCTGACCATTTGGTAATTTCTTATATCAACTGTACCGCCGAAATTAAGGCGATGAGCGATATTATTTGTACCAGTTCCAATGCGGTGAATATTGTTAATCAAATTCCGGAAGATCAGCCGATTATTTTTGCGCCCGATCGCAATTTAGGACGGTATGTAATGCAACAAACAGGGCGCGATCTCGTGCTTTGGGAAGGCAGTTGCATTGTTCATGAAACCTTCTCGGAAAAGGCAATTGTTCAACTCAAAACCACGCATCCGGAGGCAGAAATTATTGCCCACCCTGAATGTGAAGAACCGGTGTTGCGTCATGCTAATTATATCGGTTCTACAACCCGTTTATTAAAGTATTGTCAAGACAGTTCCCAACAAGAATTTATTGTGGCAACGGAACCGGGGATTATTCATCAAATGCAGAAAGCAACACCGGAAAAAACCTTTATTCCTGCCCCGGCGATGAATAGTTGTGCCTGCAATGAATGCCCGTATATGCGTTTAAATACGCTAGAAAAATTATATCTTGCCATGAAACATCGTCAGCCAGAAGTTACCCTTTCGGAAGAGATTCGTCAGGCTGCATTGCAACCCATTCAACGGATGTTAGAAATGAGCTAAAGTGAAGGTAGGTTGAGTGTTTCCTCAATTTACTCTAACTATTATTTGTAATCAGTACTGGAAATTATTTGCCGTGAATACCAAAGATCGCATTATTCAAGAAATCGAAACAGCTTCTTCTAATCTGCGAAAAGAAGTTTTAGATTTTATTCTTTTTTTGAAAAGTAAAGAAAATCAAACGAATCAGGTTGAACAAACTGAAGTCAGTCAATCTGTTTCAGACTCTGAAATTACTCAAAGTAAACCTCAAAGTCCACCCATTCCCAGAGTTCCTAGTAAATCATCTTCTGAAACAAATCCAGAACAAAAGCCTCAACAATTAGATCGTAGTGTTTTAGATTTATCTGTTGAAAATCGAAATGGTGAACTAATCCTTGTAGTTGAAGTCAAAAGCAAAACAAACGTATCTACGGAATGGGTATCAAAACTCCGATCCAATATTTTGGCAAATAATACGTTTTCAAAAGCTCCATATTTTTTGATAGTTTTCCCAGATAAACTTTATTTATGGAAACATCAAAATGAAGATTCCAAAAATAAAAGGGAACCTGACTATATCATTAATGCCAATTCTATACTGCAACCTTATTTTGAACAGGCAGGAGTAATAAGTCAACAAATCAGTGGGCAAAGTCTTGAAATCATTGTTGCTTCTTGGCTTGCAGAGATTATTTACTCTGATAAACAGCCTGAAGATCTAGATGATTCTCAGTATTGGTTAGTTGAGTCAGGATTATATAGTGCTATAGCGGGAGGAAGCTTAAAACATGAGGTGGTTGTGTGAATATCTATGTTGAAACCAATTTTGTCTTAGAGTTAACTTTCCAGCAAGAGCAACATTATAGCTGTGAGCAGATTCTAGCACTTTGTGAGAGTAAACATGCCACATTAATTATTCCAGCATATAGTCTTGCTGAACCTCATGAAAAACTCATTCGCCAAGCAAAAAATCGTAACCAACTTCAAGAATCCTTACAAACTGAATTATATCAACTTTCACGTACAGCTTCTGATGAAGGAATCAATATTAAAAATCGTATCCAAGATCTTACTAGCTTGATAGTTCAAAGTAATGAAAATGAACGAAATCGCTTTATTCAATATCGAGAGTGTCTTTTCAATGTTGCGGAAATTATTGCACTTACAACCGAGATTTTAAGGGAAGCAGCATCTTATGAGAAGACACATGATTTAACAGCACAAGATGCCTTTGTTTATGCCTCAGTGATTAACCATCTCCAACGTAATCAACCCAAGCAGGCATGTTTTTTGAATCGAAATTTTAAAGACTTCAATAGTCCTGATATTGTTGACGAACTGAAACAATTCAACTGTAGAATGATTCCAAGATTTGATCATGGATATAATTTCCTTGAGTCACAGTTATTGTCTTAGTGAGTAAAAAGATCAACCTTGATAAGCTAGAGGATAAGCCTCTCATTTCAACAAAAAAGATGGCTGTTGCGAAACCAACCTCTCTGACTTTAAAGGAATTTCTAAAGTTACCAGAAACTAAGCCTCCCTATGAGTATATTGATGGTAGGAACTGGTTTGATTTTCTTTTGAGTGCATATAACTTTAGATCGCGCTACAGTTCCTAAAATTGACAGTTTGGCCTGTTCCCTGGTATATCTTGCCTAAAGTTAGAGGTTACGTCTTCGGTAACGGAAGGCGCCTGCTCTAACCGTTGTCAGTACCGGATAATAGGCTGAAACTCTTATGCAGAATAACCAAGCGAGTCGTTTTCCCCGTTGGTTTGTTCGTCAAGATATAGATGGTTTCTTTGGTCTGGGCTTAGACAATTTAATTCAAATTTTAGTAATTGTCAGCTTAACCCAAGGGGTATTGAAATTCCCACCGGAAATTGTCTATGGACGCATTTTACCTAGCCTAGCACTAAGTTTAATTGTTGGTAATTTTTATTACAGCTGGCTAGCCCACGAACGGGGCAAACAAGAGGGGAGAGACGATATTACCGCTCTACCCTACGGTATTAATACGATTAGTTTATTTGTTTATATTTTTCTCGTCATGTTGCCGGTACGATCCCAGGCGATGGCTAATGGCGCTTCGCCGCAAGAGGCAGCAGAATTAGCCTGGCAGGCAGGAATGGTGGCTTGTTTGGGATCAGGCATTATTGAATTAGCTGGGGCTTGGGTCGGTCCTCAAATTCGTCGCTTTACCCCTCGGGCTGCCCTTTTAGCGACTCTGGGGGGAATTGCCCTGACTTTTTTGGGGATGAAGTACTTATTGCGGACTTATAGCCATCCTGTTGTTGCCCTGGTACCGTTAGCAATTGTCTTGCTGACTTACTTCGGGAAAGTGGAATTTCGGATTCCCAGTACCAATCGCGTAATTCCAGGGGGGTTGCTGGCCGTAATTTTTGGGGTTGCCCTGGCTTGGCTGACTGGTTTAGCCAGTTGGGATAGCGAGGTATTTGCAACGAAAGCAGAACCGATTAATTTTTATATTCCCCAAATCTGGATTGGCGAGTTATGGGAACAGCGAGGCGTTCTGTTGAGCTTTTTCAGTGTCATTTTGCCCATGGGATTGTTTAATTTGGTGGGATCGCTTCAAAACTTAGAAAGTGCGGAAGCAGCCGGCGATCGTTATCCCACTGCCCCCTGTTTAGCCGTTAATGGAATCGGTTCAATTGTGGCTTCCCTGTTCGGGTCTTGCTTTCCCACAACAATCTACATTGGTCATCCCGGGTGGAAGGAAATGGGAGCCCGCGTCGGCTATTCTTGGCTAAATGGGGTGTTTATGGGGATACTCTGTTTAAGCGGCACTATCGGGGTACTCTCCTTTTTCATCCCCATTGATAGCGGTATGGCCATTGTGCTGTGGATTGGGATCGCGATCGTGGTTCAAAGTGTCACTGCAACTCCCAAACATCATATCCCGGCAGTTGTCGTTGGTCTGATGCCTGGCATTGCTGGCTGGGCTGCGGGCGTTGCCCAAAACGGAATGATTGCAGCTGGAATGGGAAATCCCGATCGTCCCTTTTCAGAGTCTTCAGAAGAGATCGTCAGCGCTTTTCAAAGCAATGATGTCTATATTGATGGTGCTTTTGCCCTGGAACAAGGGTTAGTCTTTTCCTCAATGATTTTAGCCACTATGGTGGTTTACATTGTGGAACGCGAGTTTGGAAAAGCTGCTATCTGGTCGCTAATTGCAGCCGCCTTGGCTTGGGTGGGATTGATTCACAGTTACCAATGGACGATCGCGGATACAGTCATTGAGCTAGGTTGGGGCGCAGGTGCGCAATGGGCAACTGCTTATCTGTTAGTAACCATTGTTCTGCTCTATGCCAAATGGCAGACTCCCCAATCTAGCAAACCTAAGACATCTGAAGCATCGGAAACCCAACAACCTCAAATGACTCAATCTGATAGCAATTTGGAAGAACCGTGGTAACCAGGTCTGAGTTCTTGCAATAAGATTTCCTATGATTCCAGGAGATGAGAGGAAAGGATCAATGTCTCTCATCCCGGAATCTTTGTTAGCTGATGCGTTTTTCCAGATATTGACCAATCATTATTTCTTCCCCTGCCCGTGAAATAATGGTTTGGCGGGTGCGATAGCGATCGCTGATCAGTTTTAATTCTTCTTCAAACACAGAACCGTTGTATTCGGTACGCAGACACAAGGTTTTTGGATTCGTAAAATAGTATTCGGCAGTGATGGGAGTGGAAATTGCATAACCGCGATCGCGATATAAGGTATTTCCTAATGCACCAAATATCGTCGAATTTTCAGATTCTATCTTGCCAGTATTGGTATTTTCGCTTTTCCAATCGACTTTTGCACCGCACATGAGAGTTCTGGGCGGAAACTGATGTAATTCTTCTAAAGTGGCTAACTCTTCACATCCTGGTTCTAAAAATTGTGCCCAGATTTCACTCGTCACTTCTTTCGTTTTCCCATCTGGTAAAGTATAGTAACGGCGTTGAGAATGCCAGTGGCCGGCACTAGCGCGGAAAAACTGAGCAATTAAAGGTTCGGTTTGGGTTGACAGTTGAGTGTATTGTGCTTTCACCAGATTTCCTCTTGTTAGGGGTTAGCAGAAAATTGTACCTTTGTTGGTTGTTACTTTACATTATTTAACAAATATAAAGCAAATCGCTTCCCTCTGTTGTAATAAATTTAGCGAAATTAGAAGAAATCGGAGCAATGGCCAAAGTAGAACTGCAACAAGTCTCCCGCTATTATGGAAAAACGAGCGCGATCGAAGATATTTCTTTAACCGTTGAAGAGGGACAATTTTGTGTCTTAGTCGGCCCCTCTGGATGCGGTAAATCCACGCTTTTGCGGAGTATTGCCGGCTTAGAAGCCATTAGTGAAGGCAACATTTACATCAATGAAGTGCTCGTTAATGACATTGATGCCCGAGACAGAGATGTGGCAATGGTCTTTCAAAATTATGCCCTCTATCCGCACATGACCGTTGCCGAAAATTTAGGGTTCGGGCTAAAAATGCAGAAAACTGATCCCAAACTCATTGAACAACAAGTGCAAAGCATTGCTGACTCTTTGGGCATTTCTCACCTTCTCAATCGTAAACCCAAACAACTTTCAGGGGGACAACAGCAACGAGTCGCCTTAGGACGGGCGATTATTCGTCAACCAAAGGCCTTTTTGTTAGATGAACCCCTGTCCAATTTAGATGCCCAGTTGCGAGAAGAAACTCGTGCCGAACTCAAACGGTTGCATCAAGAATTGGGGATTACCACGATCTATGTTACCCATGATCAAGGAGAAGCCATGACCTTAGCCCAAAAGTTAGTGGTTCTCTATGAAGGCCGAATTCAGCAAATCGGGACGCCCGAAGAAGTTTATCAGTACCCTGCCAATCGCATGGTTGCCGGTTTCTTAGGCAGTCCGCCCATGAATCTTCTTCCTGCAAAATATCTGAACAATAAACTGTACTTTGGAGAACAAAGTGTTCCACTGACCGCTAGTTTAGAACAACACTTGCATTCTCAGCCTCAAGAAAAATTTTGTGTGGGAATACGCCCGGAAGCGATTTCGCTAGCATCTACTGCTTCCCAAGATGACTTAGCGTCTTTAAAAGTGGAAGTAAAATTGATTGAACCTCTCGGGCGAGAAACCCTTCTCAGAGGGGAAGTAAAAGGAACGCAACAAAGTTTAGATTTTTTAGTGCCAGGAATTTGGCAAGGAACGCTGCAAGAACAGGTAACAGTGCAAGTTAACTTAAACCAATTATTTATCTTTCACCACAGTAATGGCAAGAGGATTTATCCTAGAAATTGAATGGAGATGATGAATGAGTGAGCAATTAACTGAATCAAAGCATCTTATGTCAGAAAAAAACATAAACAAATATTTGTCAAGTTTCGCCATAATCTGTCCATTTTTACATTAATCCATTATTAAGTATTGATAACGGTGTCTTTGTTGAATTATAAATCAGTATTCACTTTCTTAATTACGCTTACTTTGATTACAGGTTGCGGTAAAAATTTTGAACAACGCCTAGCTCCTGATCCCAAACTAAAAGAAGGAGAAAATTCATCTAATTCTAGCAATTCTGAATCAAACACTCAGGTTCAAGACTCAGAATCGTCTAATCAAGTTAAAACAGAGGAAAATCAGACTAGCCCAACTTTCAATATTTCCGATAAACTCCCAGAGAAAATTCCTGTTTATCCCGAAGCAGAATTAGTCAATCAAAACATTAATTCAGAAAATACATCAGGAACTCTTGAATTGACTTCAACTGACAGCAGAAATTCAATTAAAAGTTTTTATGAGCAAAAATTAACACAAGAAAATTGGAACATTGTTACGCCTTTTTCAGAAACCAGTGAAGGGAACGAGCAACTAAAAGCGCGATCGCGCAATAATAATTCTCAAGATACATCCCCCTCATTAGAACTAATTGTTGTTATTTCTGATGCAACTGGAAATAACAATAACAACAGTAATATTTCCATTCAGTACCAACCGTTTTCAGAAAATAATCAAGAGTCTCAGGAAAACCAAGACAAGACAACTGCAGAAAACCAATCATCACCAACTCAAACAAGGACACAATTTACTGACCTTGATCAAACGCCAGATTCCATCCAACCTTATGTGAGAGATGTTGCCCAATTAGGAATTTTAACCCCTATAGAAACAAATAATGAAAAGGTGGCAGAAAGTAACCGGTTTGCCCCCAATAAAGTCATCACTCGCCGAACATTTGCCCGTTGGTTGTTTCAAGCCCATAACCGCTTTTATGATAGTCCGAGCCAACAAATTCGTGCTGTCAAACAAGCCTCAACGCCTGCGTTTCAAGACATTCCTCCTTCAGACCCCGATTTTCCCATCATTCAAGGTTTAGCAGAAGCAGGAATCATCCCGTCTCGACTCACGGGAAACACAACCGTCACGAGTTTTCGCCCGGATGCCCCTCTTACCCGAGAAACGCTTCTTCTATGGAAAGTTCCCCTAGATATCCGTGGCAGTTTACCCTCGGCAGATGTCAGTACTGTGAAAGAAACTTGGGGCTTTCAGGATGCCGGTAAAATTGAAGCCAATGCTCTCGGTGCCGTTGTTGCTGACTTTTCCAATGGCAAACAATCCAATTTTCGTCGCATCTATGGGTATACGCAACTGTTCCAACCGAATAAAGCAGTCACTCGTGCTCAAGCCGCCACTGCCTTGTGGTTATTTGGCGAACAAGGAAAAGCAATTTCTGCTAAACAATTAATCAATAATGATTAAGGGGCGTTATGCGATAAACTTTGCCAACTTTGGTAACTTTAAATTCTTCACAAGACTGAACAAATTTACTAAAATTTCCCTTGAGTTTCAGAGTTTTAATTACTGTGGAAACTGATTCTCCATAATGCTCTTTAAAATTTGTTCCTAATGTTGTAAGTGGAATATAATTTTCCCCATGTTTTTGTATAAAAGATTGAGCTAATTCAAATAATATTTTGCGTAGTTGATTCGAGTTAGTAATTTCTTGATAAGACGAACTTGTCGCTCTAATTTGCGTTCTGTAGGTCTCAACCGTCGCCGATACTTTATCATTTTTAGTATCATTCAAAATTAAATTCGGACTATTTTCCAAAAAGTCTGTAATATTGCTTCCTAACTTTAAATTCTTAACAACTTGATTTGCCGTAACGCCAAACCGTTTTTTAAAATTAGCAGAAATGGTAGAAGGTGTTATTTTTGGATTAGAATAATTCTGTTTGATTTCATCAATAATTTGTAAGATAGCATTTTCTAAATCTTTACCCGATAAAATTGTTTTATGTGTCTCTATTATTTCTCCCTTGGAAACTTGAACTTGCTCAGGAGGAATATCTTTTATTTTGGCACCATTATTGCTAATAGAATTATTTTGATTTTGAAGAAGCGTTTTTCTTGTATTAAGTAAAACTTCTAATTGATAAAGATTTTGAATTTTTTCTGTTACTGATTGCTGTTCTTTTTGAATTAATTCTTCTAAGCTGGCTAGCAATTGTCGAGAATCAGGAATTTCTTGATGAAACTCTAAAGAATAAGCATAAACTTGTCCTGTTTGATGATTTTGAATTTCTAAATTTTTTTCTTGACGACGTATTCGCCACACCCGTAAATTTTGACTCATTAACTCATTGCATAAATTGGTAAGAAGCCAATCAGAAGAACACACAAAAACTTCTTTGACTTGCGGATAATGAATGCGAAGCGCTGCCCCTAATGTCATCATCCGTGCATCAGCACTATTTTTTCCCCCTGGAACATGGACTAAAAAATATCCCCGTTCATAAAATTCTGTATCTTGTTTATTGACAGCCGTTTCACTCCAATTGGCAAAAGCCAGTTTGACTTGTAGCGGATAAGTTGCTAATTCTTTTAAATAGTTTTCTGCGAGGCGATCTAGTTTTAAGTTCTCTAAATCAAGAAGAATGATGCTAATGCCTTGTTCGGTATATTCCCAGGACTTTGTTGAGGATTCAGTAACGACTTCTATTTCTAAAAATTGTCGTCCACAGTCTTTACAGAGGTAACGTTGTTTCCCTTGCACTCGTCCATTTTTACGATGATTTTGACTGCGGCATTTCGGACATTCTTGCATCACATTACTTATTCAAGCCCAACCGACACAGGAAACTTCTCTTACTAAATTAAAGCAAAATTGATGTCTTAACCACTGCCAGATAGCGCACAGATATTATCATAGAAAAAGAGCTTTACATTTTGTAATCATGGCGCGAGACTTACGAGAATTTATCAAACAACTCGAAAACAGAGGACAACTGCGACGCATTACTGCCCCAGTGGATCCTGATTTAGAAATTGCTGAAATTTCCAATCGAATGTTAAAAGCAGGGGGACCCGCTCTCTTATTTGAGAATGTTAAGGGAGCATCCCATCCCGTGGCAATTAATCTCATGGGAACCTTAGAACGGGTATGCTGGGCCATGAATATGGAGGAGTCTCAGGAATTAGAAGCCTTGGGGGAAAAATTGGGAATGCTTCAGCAACCCAAACCTCCCAAGAAAATTTCCCAAGCAGTTGAGTTTGGTAAATTACTCTTTGATGTCGCCAAAGCTAAACCAGGACGGGATTTCTTTCCCCCTTGCCAGGAAGTGGTGAAAAAAGGGGAAGAGGTGGACTTAACTGAGTTGCCTCTCATACGCCCTTATCCTGGGGATGCTGGCAAAATTATTACCCTGGGTTTGGTGATTACGAAAGATGTGGAAACAGGTACCCCCAATGTGGGCGTTTATCGCTTACAACTCCAGTCTCAGAATACCATGAGCGTGCATTGGTTGTCGGTTCGCGGGGGCGCCAGAAATCTACGCAAGGCGGCGGAAAACGGGAAAAACTTAGAAGTCGCGATCGCGCTCGGTGTGGATCCACTGATCATTATGGCCGCAGCGACACCGATTCCGGTTGATTTGTCGGAATGGTTATTTGCCGGACTTTATGGCGGTTCTGGCGTCAAACTGGCCAACTGTAAGACCGTAGATTTGCAAGTGCCTGCCGACTCGGAATTTGTTCTAGAAGGAACGATTACCCCAGGAGAAGTTGCCACTGATGGACCCTTTGGCGACCACATGGGCTATTATGGCGGTGTGGAAGAGGCGCCCCTGATTCGCTTCCAATGTATTACCCATCGCAAAAACCCCATCTATCTCACCACATTTAGCGGTCGGCCGCCCAAGGAAGAAGCTATCATTGCCATTGCCCTCAACCGCATTTATACGCCTATTTTACGGCAACAAGTTTCCGAAATTACGGACTTTTTCCTCCCCATGGAGGCGTTAAGCTACAAAGCCGCCATTATTTCCATTAAAAAAGCTTATCCCGGACATGCCAAACGCGCTGCCCTTGCTTTTTGGAGTGCCTTGCCCCAGTTTACCTATACCAAGTTTGTGATTGTCGTTGACGATGGCATTAATATTCGCGATCCTCGTGATGTGGTGTGGGCCATTTCTTCCAAAGTTGATCCTTCCCGAGATGTCTTTATTCTGCCAGCCACGCCCTTTGATAGTTTAGACTTTGCCAGTGAAAAAATTGGGTTAGGCGGCCGCATGGGCATTGATGCCACAACGAAAGTTCCCCCAGAAACGGAACATGAATGGGGGGAAGCCTTAGAATCCGATCCGGAGATGGCCAAACAAGTCGATCAGCGTTGGGAAGAGTATGGTTTAGGGGACATCAACTTAGAAGAATTGAATGCCAACTTGTTCGGCTACGATATTAAGTGATTTGATTAATTGGTTTGCTAAATCATTAATTTGCTGTCTTCGATAGACACTTTATTTGATAGGAATAATGATACTTTGGCTATTAATCGAACCACAGAGACACAGAGGAAACAGAGGATTTAAAAGATAACGATCGCGCTTATTTTGCCATCGCAAATCAATTAGGAGGAAAGAGTATAATACGAATAAATTTTGCCTGATTCCCTTTTTGCAGGTGATTTTTCCCACTCATCTTCTCAGAGATCAAACCTGTGATTATTTATGTTAGGACGCTCTTACTTCTTCTTGACTATCCTGCTTGTTGCCGTAACTGTGAGCGCTACTCTCTTCCTTGCTGCCAGCGATCATCAACCTGAAACTATGTCTGCTTCCCAAATTCCTCCAAATGCTGGTCTTCTGAGTGACCCCTTTTTACAACATCCGACCCGCGATTCAGTACGTGTCGTTTGGTTTACAGAATTTCCAGGGATGGAACATACGTTAACCTATGGAAATTCCCTAGACCAACAAGCAAAGGCAACTACACAAAAACTGACCCGAGTGCGTGAAGATAGCGATTCCCATCTACAAAGTTTTACTAGTGATCAGGAATTGCCACAAGAACCGGTATTTCGAGAGATCTGGCGCCACGAAGCCCAAGCGACCAATCTATCTCCCAATGAACGAGTGCCTTATTATATAACCAGCATTCGGGAAAATGGGGAATCCATCACAAGCCGTGAGTTTAGTTTATCTCCCTTGCCGCCCTCAGGAAAACCTGTCAAAATTTTACTCACTTCCGACCACCAACAAAAGCCCATGACCGCAGCCAACTTGCAGAAAGTTGCTGAAACCATCACTCAAGTGGATGCTGTTTTTGTGGCCGGCGATTTAGTGAATGTTCCCGATCGCGCTTCAGAATGGTTTGACGACAGCCGTGGCGGTGCTTTCTTTCCCGGTTTGCAAGGCAATGCCAGCTATCAATTAGAAAAAAATGGGACCCAAACCACTTACAGCGGCGGCGAACTTATTCAACATGCCCCCTTATATACTGCCATTGGCAATCACGAAGTGATGGGACGTTTTTCCCGGTCGGCTAGTCTAAATGAACAGTTTAACGATGCGTTTCCCAAAGCCGCGGCAGAAAACTTCTATAACCAAAATGCAAAAACCATCAACCCTCGGGAAGACCCTAACGTAAAAGCGGCGTGGATCAAAGCCAATTCCTATAATACAGACACCTATCAAGAAATTTTCACTCTACCCGAAAGCATTCCTGGCAATCAAACCTACTACGCGACAACATTTGGAGATATTCGTTTGGTTGTGCTTTACGCGACTAATATGTGGCGGACGCCTTCTCTCGATCCCAAAATGAAAGGCAAGTATCGTGAACGGGAATCCGATTTGGAAAATCCTGAAAATTGGGGATATGGACAAATCATTTTTGAACCCATTGCCAAGGGAACTCCCCAATATCAATGGTTGGAACAAGAACTTCAAAGCGAAGCTTTCCAACAGGCAAACTATAAAATTGTTATGTTTCACCATCCTCCCCATTCCTTGGGAGACAATATTGTCCCTCCCTATACAGATCCTGAACAAATAATTAAACGGGATGCCTCGGGCAAGATTGAATCCATTCGCTACGAATATCCGCCAGAGGAAGATTATTTAATTCGCGATGTGGTTCCTTTGTTAGAGTCGGCTGGTGTTGATTTAGTCTATTTTGGCCATTCTCATCTCTGGAATCGGTTTCAATCCCAAACCACCCATTATTTAGAATCCTCAAATGTGGGGAATACTTATGGTGCCTATTGGCGCGATCAAAAACGCAACGTTCCTAAAGAATATCAAAATCAATATGCGCTGACAGGAGACCCCAATGGTTTAAAGCCGATGCCCCCTACCATTGCTCCCTTGACGGATTCGGATCAAAATTCTCAGCCCCAACATTTACCTTATCTGGCTAGCAATGACATCACAGCTTTTAGTATTTTAGATACGGAAACGCAAACACTCAGCAGCTACTATTTTGATACTCGCCAACCTAATTCTGATGTCGTCAAGTTTGATGAATTTTCCCTCAAGAAAAAATAATAGACAGAAAAATCAATCAAGATTTTAGTTTAACAAGGGCATAAACTGTCATGAAACAACTCAATCCATAAAGCGCCTGTCAGAAAAATAAAGATGTCAAGTCAAGATCAACAAATCAATCAAGAGACTAATCGCTCTGGTGAAAGCGTTGATTATCGGCCAATGTCCCTAGAACAGCACCATCCAGAGCAAGTTGCCGGTTTGATTTATGAATCATCACCTGAATTATTTTCTCTCATGTTTGGTTCTCACGGGATTCAGAGCCTCACCCAATTAGTTCAAGGTGATTATAATCGGTTTAGCTATCAATATGTTCGTGTTGCCCAGATAGATGAACAAGTAGTAGGGGTTGCTGTCATGGTTCCTGCCGAAAAGGTGCATGCGGCAACTGATTTTCAAACCCTCAGTTACCCTCAACAGCTACGGTTAGGATTAGTCAAACGCTTGATTGTTCCTTTTGTCTTACAGCAGAATTATCCCCAGGGAAGTTTTTATATTGGCAATCTGGCTGTGGATTCCAGATATCGCAATCAAGGGATTGGTCAACAGTTGCTTTTAAACTGCATTGATGAAGCTGCGGCGAGTTCAGGTTCAATTTATATCAGTGTTGATGTTGATAATGTGAGGGCTCAAAAGCTGTATCAATCAATGGGATTTCAGCTTGTGCAAGAGAAAGTGATCCGCTTGGGCGGATTTAGGGTTGGTTCTTTGGTTCTAGCACTGTCGCCTTGAATGATCTGGAATTGAGCAACCCTCATTGATGCTCGACCTCAAGGAGGGATTTTGGCGTTCGAGGGAGAATCAATCCCCCTCTACTTTTCCAATCGCTCTAGAAAGTTCTGAGAAGTTACTTTAGTTGTTATTTGTTTGCTGAAGGGCAACTTCGCGATCGAGATCTTGATAGTTTTCTAGAGGAGGCAACGTATTAAGTGGAGAACGATCTTGAAGCGCTTCTGCAAGTTCAGGAGATTCGTCGGCAGGAATTTCAGTAAACCATTGCGGTTGAACTTTGATCCAGCGAGCTGTTTCAGCATCTAGCCCATAGATCCCATTGTCATACTGTTCTACTTCCGACATGAGGACGCGATAAGCATTCGGGCGGTGGGCAATTCCTGTGGTGCGCTGATATTTGTTGATTTCTTCGATGGGAAAACACATAGGCTTATCTTTCCATAATCAATCTTCTGTATTCTCTTAGCTATTATAAAATCAACAACCCGCAATCACTCAACGCCGCGAGCTAAAATAAGGAAACTCGGGACTCAAGTAACCTGGCTGCTAGAAAAATTATAAGCGCGATCGAGCGCCTATCTCTGACAGAGCCAATCGCGCTTTTAGGCTGGATAAAGAAACTATAAAAAAATGCCAGGACGCAGATTTGAACTGCGGACACGGGGATTTTCAGTCCCCTGCTCTACCTACTGAGCTATCCCGGCAAGATGCGATTTTAAGTTTGCGCTTGCTTTCCTTGATCGCGCTTTATTAATATAACAGATTTATTTGAAGGTAACAACTCTTGAGAGAAAATTTATTTCTAACCCGTTTCACGTTACAGTAGATTGAGAAAATCGAAACCTTTGGTCTGCTTTTCCTCATTTATGAGCCAATCCTCGGCAAACGTAATGACTAATGAAGTGTCCTCAGATCAGCCCAAACCCTGGTTGTGGGATCACCTTCCCGATTATCCAATCTCTGTGCGGGGCTGTTCTCCTCGGACCGCCCAGCAGATTGATTTGTTGTTGCTCGCCCTAGAAGCTCTAGAATTAGGAAGCTCAGAACGGATGCTAGCAACAGCACGGGAGTTGAATTTAACGGATTTGATCCCAAATCGGGTTGTGTTATGGCGGTTGCGTTGTACCAATCCTTGGCGACGTTCCTATATGCGGCGCTATTTAGCATTAGAACAAGCGAAAGCCCTGACAATTATAACGACATCGCGATCGCGCAAGCTAACATTTCTGATCCGAGAACTCCTCTTAGCCGAACAAAAACTGCGAGAAAAAGAACTGCCCATCCAACAAAATTTCCGTTTAGCTTGGTATCTGGGACGGTTTCGCGCTCATTTTCGCGGACGCATGAATCCCCGTCGCGCTCGCATTGCTGAGTATCTCGCCTCGCCAGAACAAATCGATGAGTTAGCACTATCGTTGCTGAAACAACTTCTCTTTGCCACAGGAACTGCGGGGGCACAACGTTTATGGTGTAGTTTATTTGATGGAGAAGTACGATGACCATTCGCCGTGAATACAGTTTACCGAACTGTTCCTTAAGCCTAGAAGGTTGGAGTGAGGACATGGGTTTCCATCAAGGGGGAAATGGGCGACCCAAGATGTCAATTGTTGTCAATGCCGAATGTCGTTTTACCAGTGGGAATCATGAATCTTCAGTACTGCAAGGCGATCGCGATTTTCTCGACAGTTTGATACGAGTGGTCAATAATTATGCGCAATCGGTTTTAAGCGGCATTAGCCCTCACCCGAATCAAGATTGGGTCGGAGAATCGGTGCAAATTGAGCCTCTCCCCAATAGCAATCAACATCGCTTGCAGTTTACTCACACGAAAGATGGCAAGCCAGACGAAATTGTCAAAGTTGATTTAAGCACCGTCGAATTATTTGACCTGGTGGAAGCCATTGACCAACTTCTCAATGATGGGAGTACCTTGCCTGAGTTGAGTTTGAGTTTACAGCCTCATTCTCGGAATATTCGCCGTCGTGAAGAACCGTTCCGCAAAAAAGCCAGACCGGCATTGACTGGGGTTGCCAGCTTAGCTGCGGCCGCGATCGCGCTATCTTTTGTTCCTGTACCGCAAGTGCGAGAACCGGAACCCACTCGCTCAGGGGAATCTCGGCGAGAAGAGACGATGCCCAATAACGGCAGCAATGTCATTCCCTCTGGGATGAAAGAAACGTTAGCCGATGTTCCTCGGATTAGGGATTCCCAGCAGTTAAACAATTTAGCCCAGCAAATCCAAACCGCTGTGGATCAAAATTGGGAACAACGCGGCTTAGTGGAACAATCCTTAAGTTATCGGGTTTGGGTAACCCCCAACGGTGAGATGATTGGTTATGAAGTTCTCTCCGGTGGCGGCCGCAACATTAGCGAAACGCCAGTTCTGCCTGATGTTCTCTCTCCTCTTCCCCAAGGAGAAATTTCACAATTGGAAGCGGTGGCAGAATTAGAAGTCATCTTCAACCCGAATGGTGTTGTGAACGTCACTGCTAAGTAGCTGACGGACAAAATTCCAATTTCCCACTCGGACATAGGGCTCTAATGCCGATAGAACCGTAACGCCATAGCTGCGATGATTGACGCGACTATCCAACAGGGTGACCAACCCTTGCTTTTCTCGTAAGGGAACCACTGCTCGTTGGACTTCCCTTAGGGCAGTGGGTAACAAATAAAGGCGAAACCAATCTTGACGTTTTTGTTTATAGTAAGCGACTTGACCCGCAACTAGGGGATTTTCCAAGGAAGGCAGCGGAATCGTGGTCATAATCAATAAGCTGGGTGTAGCTAAGGCGTGTTGATAATTTCGCCAAAATTCCCAACTACAGACTAAAATTCCATTTTCCCTAACTTCAGTGGTTTCAAGGCGCACTCGCGACCCAAATTCCCCTGCTAAGGAGGTGGCGACTTGTCGTTTTAAAGGAACATCGCTGACGAGAATGACAATTAAATTAGGATGAACACTGGCTTCTAATACCAAATGGCGCAATTTTTCCAGCAGGGCCGGTTGAAACTGCCGAGTGTTAGGCATGGGCATCCCATCGGGAACATATAAATTAATGGTATCGCGATCGGGAGAAAATTTTAAAGCCGTCATCTCGGGCAAGCCCAATTGTTGACGATAGATGGGGGCTTGTTTTTCCCAATCCAAAAACCCGCCAATGAAGACCGTGGGCTGTTGTTCCCACAGGGGCGCTAATATCTCAGCCACAGAAACCGGACAGCAGGCAATGGTAAATTCTCCTGTTTCCCGATGAATATCTGCCCAGAGAAGTTGATTGGCTTCTTGGGCTTGTCGGAAAAATTGACAAAAAGTATGATGGGGCGCTACCGGCTTCAAAGCCGTAAATAGCTTTTCTAGAATCTCTTGTTCCGGTTGATTCAGCAATAAACACTCATAGGGATTTTGCGGGCGATTATAAACAAGTTTCGTCAGTTCGACCCGTGTATCTCGAATGATCTCTGCTTGTTCAGGATAATCATTGAGCAACTGATTCCAATCCTGACTGCGCCAACATTGCGTTAATTGGTCTCGCGCCCACTGTTCCAAATGATCGGCTTCATCAAAAATTGTGGGTGCATTTTGAGGCAATTTCCCTTTTTGGAACAAGCGATCCGCAAACCAGTCTTCCGGAGAAACCAAAATTAACCCGGAATGATCTTGTAAATATGGGGCGGACACACTGTCTAAATCTTCGCATACCCGGACTGGGGTATCAGTTTCCAACCATTCCTTTAATTGGGGAATGGCACGGCTTAATAGTTGCTTTTGTTTGGGGTTGGGAGCCACTACAATAACAGGATGGGCAAATAAGAAAGCAGGAGTTAGATAACTAAAACAGTAGCCTGAGGCCGTTCCCGTTTGCATCAAAGCCGGGCGGTTTAAGCGCAATGCCCTTGCTACTAAACGGGCCATTGTTAGATGATGGGGCCAGTTTAGCTCAGGTTGATTGCGAAGAAAGCTACGGAGAAAGGTATGAACTTCTGCTTCTATAACTGTCACGAGAACACTTAAATTTTAATACAGCCACTCTACATCATTATAAAAAGCATCCATGAAGCTCGGAATTATTGGTTTAGGATTAATTGGCGGTTCTTTAGGATTGGCGCTGCGATCGCGCGATCATTATGTGCTTGGGGTTTCCCGTCAGGAACAGACTTGTACCTTAGCCCGTCAAAAAGGGATTGTCGATGAAGCCAGTGTTGATTTTTCCCGATTGGCACAAGCAGAAGTCATTTTTATTTGCACCCCCATCGAAGCGATTTTGCCCACTGTCCAGCAACTGCAACCCATTTTGCCCCCTGAGACGATTTTGACTGATGTCGGGTCAGTGAAAGCGCCCATTGTGGAAACAGTAACCCCCTTATGGTCTAACTTTATTGGGGGACATCCCATGACCGGAACCGCCCAGCAGGGCATCGAAGCGGCTCAGAGTGACTTATTTCCCGGAACGCGCTATATTTTAACCCCTACTGAGGAAACGCCCTCACAGGCGCAGAATACTGTCACCGAAATTGTGCAATCTTTAGACGCTGAGGTGATGACTTGTTCCCCGGCAACTCATGACCAAGCTGTGGCTTTGATTTCCCATTTACCGGTTTTTGTCAGTAGCAGTTTAATTGCCGCCTGCAGTCAAGAAAAAGATGCTGATGTTTTGAATTTAGCCCAAAAATTGGCAAGTTCCGGATTTCGGGATACCAGTCGCGTCGGTGGCGGAAATCCCGAATTAGGCGTAATGATGGCCAAGTATAATAAAGAGGCAGTGCAACAGGCACTGTTGACTTATCGCCAACAACTGGATAACCTCATGAGCGTCATTGAGGAAGACAATTGGGATCAGCTAGAGATGATGTTGGGGCAAACCCAAGGGGCGCGATCGCGCTTTTTGTCGGATTAGCACTAATCATGGCACTCAAAGCCATCGGGAAACCAAAAAATCACATGATTAATAAAATTGGGAAGTTTTGTTGAAATGTTAAATCCAACCAATCAGATCAAACGTGCCTTAATTGTCGTGTTGACTCCTCTTTTCGTGATGGGAAGCGGACTTTCTTTGCAAGCGCAAACCTCACCAGAAACAGAAACAGAAGAAACACCTTCGATCAGTGAACAGTACCAAAAAATACTCCAACTGAACAAAGCCAAAAACTTAGCGCGACAAGCAGCAGAAAAAGCAAACGGCGGATTAACGGAATATCGCGCTGAACCTTCCATGCACGGACCCGGACAAAGCACCGATTATGAGCAAATTGCAGAAGGCGTTTGGAAATTTAGGTTTAAGGGAAGACGTCCGAGTGAGGAAGAGTACACGATAGAGAGTGTCGTTGTGGTTGATATGAATAATAATACGGTTGATGTTGAATACAATGGTCCTGTTCGCTAGCACAAAATAAAATCATCTACTTTCATGGCTTAAAACATAACCTTGATGAAGGTTTGATCAGAAGCAGAGAAGGAGATTAGCCGTGTCATGCTA
>JBDGQV010000068.1:34896-43810 GCA_042218725.1 Halothece sp.
AACCTTGATGAAGGTTTGATCAGAAGCAGAGAAGGAGATTAGCCGTGTCATGCTACTTTGGAAGTAACGTCGTTTCCAAGAGTTTTTTATGCTAAAAGCGTTCTTAATTGGCATGATTCGCCTCTATCGTGCTTTGATTTCTCCTCTTTTTCCACCCAGTTGTCGGTTTCAGCCCACTTGTTCCCAATATGCGATAGAAGCGGTAGAAGAATTTGGGATCTGGCAAGGGAGTTGGTTGGCGATTAAACGGGTTCTACGCTGTCATCCCCTCCATCCCGGAGGCTATGATCCGGTTCCCAGTAAAAAAGAGAAAACCAATCAGTTCGAGTTCAAAAAAGAGTAACGAGAACAAAAATCTTCATCAGTATCAAAAATTATGTCAGTTATTACTGTTGAAAATCTGAGTAAAGTTTATCCAGTTGCTGTAAAAAATACCGGATTCAAAGGAGCAATCAAACACTTTTTTAAACGAAGTTATCGTTATGTTCATGCTGTTAATGATGTAACATTTTATGTGGAACCGGGAGAAATTGTTGGCTTTTTAGGGGCAAATGGAGCCGGAAAAACAACCACACTGAAAATGCTAACCGGATTAATTCATCCCTCCCAAGGACGAGTGCGAGTCGCTGGTTATCAGCCGTTTCGCCGCCAGCATGCTTTCCTCAGACAAATGAGTCTGGTGATGGGACAAAAACAGCAATTATTATGGGATTTACCAGCAATTGATTCTTTAAAAATTAATGCCGCCGTTTATCAAATTCCTGATGCAGAATTTCGTCAACGGGTGGGAGAATTTAGCGAGATGTTGGCGTTAGAAGACAAGCTGAGTAAACCGGTTCGTAAATTATCTTTAGGGGAACGGATGAAGGCGGAATTATTAGCTGCGTTGCTTCATTATCCGAAAGTTTTATTTTTGGATGAGCCAACCTTAGGGTTAGATGTGAATGCCCAAGCAGCAGTCAGGGAATTTTTAAGAGAATATAATCAACGCCATAAAGCCACTATGATTCTCACGAGTCATTATATGGCTGATATTACTGCCTTATGCGAGCGAGTCATTTTAATGCACGAAGGGGGATTATTTTATGATGGGGGCTTACAAGAATTAGTGGAACAATTTGCCCCCTATCGAGAAGTGATGGTGGAATTTGCTCAGGCGTTGCCAGAGGAAAAGCTAGCCCAATATGGTGAATTAGAAGAAGTGGAAGGGCGCGAAGCTCGGTTTATTATCCGTCGAGAAGACTTAACCCAAACTACGACTAAATTATTAAACCAATTAGATGTGGTTGATTTGAAAGTTAGCGATCCGCCAATTGAAGAAATTATTGGCCGTTTATTGCATCAGGGTAAATTGGAAAAGGTTGAGTCTTCATGAGCAAAAAAATCTGTAAGTAAAATTGCAATAGAAACAGATTGAAATTAAGCATTTAAAAATAGCAAATGGTGATGAAACTATATTATATTCCTTTAACCCGCGCTACTCGTCCTCATTGGTTATTAGAAGAAATGGAACTGTCTTATGAACTAATTAATGTTACTGAAGCTCCCCATCGATTTGAACATAAGCAACTCCATCCTCATGGTAAAGTTCCCGTTTTTGTTGATGACAATGTGACGATTTATGAGTCAACCGCAATCTGTGCTTATTTAGCCGATCAATATCCAGAGAAACAACTTTCTCCTTCCAGTAATAGCCCCGCGCGAGCGTATTATTACCAATGGTTGTTTTATGCATCTGTTACCTTAGAGGCTCCGGTTGAACACTACCTGTTTCAGAAAAACCCTCATTTACCTGAGAGTTTATCACCCAATAGTGAACGTCAAAGCGGTTCTCAAGCAGAAACTTTGCAGTGGTTTGCTAAAGTTTGTCAGCCACTGAATCAACATTTGAAAGATAACAATTATTTGGTTGAGAATCAATTGACAACTGCCGATATTATTACAGGGGGCGTTTTGTATTGGGCTTTTTTATTAGAAATGATGAACGAGGAAACTCCTGTCAAAAATTATTTGATGCGATTAATGGAACGTCCTGCGTTTAAACGAGTTCATGAAAAAAATAATGAATAAAATTTATTGCTGGTCATTCGTTGCTTTTTTAACTGGCATTGACACTAACCCCAATGTTGAAATCCTTGGCTTAAAGTTAAATCAACGTTGTCTCCTACTACTCTGACATCCGTTTGGGCCGTAATTTTTCCAATAATTCTAGCTGAATTGCCCAACTGTTCCTGTAGCTTTTCTGCAGGGGTTTGAGGCAACATTAACACCAATTCAAAATCTTCACCGCCGTATAATGTCCATTTCCTCGCCTTTTCTGGAGAAACCCATTGTGAGATTTCAGCAGGAATTGGAAGCAAGTCAGCATCAATTTTTGCGCCGACGCTGCTTGCTCGACAAATTTGTAGAATCGCATCCGCTAAACCGTCACTGCTATCCATGCCGCCCACTCGAAATTCTGATAAAACATCCCACAACAAGGGCAAAACATCGAAACGGGGGTTTGGATGTTGATGAGCTTTAATTAGTTTCTCACGACTGATGGCATCTAGTTTATTTCCTTGTTCCGGATGCAATAATAATTCTAAACCCGCACGAGACGCGCCATGTTCTCCTGTGACTAAAATGGCATCTCCAACCTTAGCATCCTGACGCCGGATGACTCGTTGCGGTTGCACTTGCCCGATGGCAGTAATAGAAATTGTAACAACAGAAGAGCGGGTGACATCGCCGCCCCATAACTCAGTTTGATATTGTTGCAAACAATCGCTTAATCCTTGGTAGAGGCGTTCCACCCAGGAAACAGGCACTGTTCCGGGCAGGCTTAATCCCACCGTAATTCCCAGCGGTTTTGCCCCCATGGCGGCTAAATCTGATAAATTGGCAACGATCGCGCGCCAGCCCACGTCTTCCGGTGAGGTGGTATGAACTTCCGGTTGGGCCATGCCATCGCTAAAGTGAACGCCATCCACTAAAACATCCGTAGTAACGACCAGGGAATGATTGCTAGTGTAGGGAACCACAGCAGCATCATCCCCAATCATTTCAGGGGAACAAAAGCTGTGCAATTTAGCCAACAGCCCTTGTTCGCCAATATCTGCAACCGTCAGATTAGCTGGTTGTCTCATCGTCGCTGTTTGCAGCGGTTTGCGCCGCGTTGGGACGTTCTAGGTTTTGTATGCCATTCACCACACTGGCGGAAATAATTTTGTCTCCTTCCTGGATATCTTCTAAAATTTCCTCGCCTTCAATGGTGTAACCAAAGACAGCATAGCGTCCGTCCATAAAGTTATTTCCCGGCGGCGTTAATTCCGAATCAAATTTGAAGAAGAAAAACTGAGAAGAACCCCCATTGGGATCACTGCTAGGACGCGCGATCGCGACCGCACCATCAGCAGAAAACGGAAGCACCGGCTGGTCTTGATACCGTCCAAGCTGTTCCAGCGTTGCACCGTAAATGGGTTTTTCATCCCCTCTAACCAAGATTTCTAAGGGAATCGACCGATATTCGCCGGTTTCCGGGTTAATAAAGCCTTCTTCCGGGCCCGGTGGATCGCCGGTTTGTACGGCAAAATCATTGACCCGATTAAATTCTAAGCCGTCATAGAAACCGCGATCGACCAAATCGACAAAGTTTCCGGCACTAATGGGCGCACTATAGCCATCGGCAATAACCGTTAAATTGCCTTTGTTGGTTTCCACTTCCACAGTGGCCCGTCCTTTCAGTTGAGGCAAATCTGCATATTCTTCCGGGACTTCAAAGGGAAATTCTTCTACTAACAGCGCTTCGAGATCATCGAGTTGTTGTAATATATTACGACGGGTAATCCACACCTGGGAAACATCGCGCTGATCAACGACTTCTCGCAACTCATTGACATTCTCCTTAATCTGAGGAAGCAACGCTTCTACTTGTTCGCGATTTTCTTCCGGTGTCTTGGCTAATAAATCATCCGTTTTTGAATTGAGAACGCGACTGGCATCTTTAACATCCCGATTAATAGGACCCCAACGTTTCCCTCGCAATTGCAATCCAATATCTTCAATGCTGCGTTGGAGTTTCCGCGCTGGATAATTTTCAAAGGGAAGGGAGTAACGCAATAATGTGGTCGGGTCAGTGATTGCTTCGCCTTTGGGAAGCAGACTTTCTCGTTTGTTTTTGTCTTCCTGTGGGGAATCCTGCCCGAAGTTCCACCAGGCACCGCTCAGTCCAAGGGACAGACTAATTAATAATAAGGTAAGAACACTGGTTTTTAGTAAAGGGCGTAACTGTCCTAGCCATTTCGATGGTTTTAGCATAACTGGTTTGGGTTTCTAGGAGAACATCTAAACCTTAATGTACACGCTTGTTAGTCTCCGCATCAAATCTCTGACAAGAATCAACAATAATTGAGATCTTCTCGTTCAGCGTGGAACTGCGTTGCTAAAGAACCAAAATGATTAAGATTCAAGCAGAACAAGGTTGGCTATTCAGGATAAGCGAGCAAAATCCGATTGCAATTCCCTAATGCAAACGGTTGCCGCTTTCTATATCAAACCAATGCAGTTCCGTATCAGGAAGGGCTAATGTTACCTGATCGCGATCCCAAGTTTGATCGGCTGGAATGAGACTGCGAAGCGTTTTCTCTGACCCTTCAATTTGAACCGTTAACAATTGTTCTTTCCCTAAATCTTCCACTAAAATCACTTTCCCGCGCACCACTTGTGCATCGCTTTCTGTAGCTAAGCGGACATCTTCCGGACGAATGCCCAACATGATTTGCCGAGGAATCTCTGGCAAGCCAGGAAGATTAATCCCAAAATCTCCTAACATCGCCTGTTGGCCTTTACAGTTCAATGTCATGAGATTCATTTGCGGACTGCCCATAAAGCCCGCAACAAAACTATTGGCAGGATAATTATAAATTTGATAGGGGGTATCCAGTTGTTGCAACACGCCATCGTAGAGTAAAGCAATGCGGGTGGAAAGGGTCATTGCCTCCGTTTGGTCGTGTGTCACATAAACCACTGGCTTATTTTGCGACTTAAAAATTTGTTTGAGTTCTGCCCTCACTTGTTCTCTCAGTAAAGCATCCAAGTTACTTAAGGGTTCATCTAACAAAAACACTTCCGGTTCCCGGACCAAAGCCCGTGCCACAGCAACCCGTTGCCGTTGTCCGCCAGACAGTTGACCCGGTTTGCGGTCTAACAGCGACTGGTCTAAGTCTAGTTTTTGGACAACTTCACTCACTCGTTTTTGAATTTCTCCACTGGGGGTTTTGCGAATTTTCAAGGGAGAGGCAATATTTTCCGCAATGGTCATGTGAGGATAAAGGGCATAGCTTTGAAACACCATGGCCACATTCCGTTCTCCTGGGGGAATATGATTCATGGTATTGCCATTAATGACCACTCGTCCCTGGGTTGGTTCTTCTAAGCCGGCAATTAAACGTAGGGTGGTGGATTTGCCACAGCCAGAGGGACCGACAAAGGTGAGAAATTCCCCATCATCAACATTAACGGATAAGTCTTTGATAGGAATCGTTGTCGAATTATATTCTTTACGTAAGTTTTGAAGTTGTAATTTAGCCATTTTTCTAGCAATGAATTATCAACAAAATCGTTAAATTATTATCCTTTAACAGCACCTGCTGTTAGGCCTTGGACAATGCGACGTTGGAAGAATAAGACTAATAAAACTAAAGGAATGGTTCCGGCAACAGTCGCCGCGGCAATGGGACCATACGGAATTTCAAAAATTGATGAGCCGCCAATTTGTGCGGTAGCAACGGGAATGGTTTTCATACTTTCTTCTGTCACAAAGGTTAAAGCAAAAATAAACTCATTCCAGGCAAAAATAAAGGCCAAAATTCCAGTTGTCACTAATGCTGGAACTGTCATGGGCAACACAATTCGCACTAGCATTTGCACGGTATTATAGCCATCGACTTTAGCGGAATCTTCTAAATCTTTGGGAAGCTGTTGGAAAAAAGTTCTTAAAACCAAGATAGTTAAGGGTAAATTTTTCCCCGCATAAGGAATGATTAACGCTAAATAGTTATTGCCTAAGTTAAGGGCTTTGACCACTTCAAATAAGCCTAAGAACAGTAAAACATAAGGAAATAGCGTCACAATCAAAACAATTGCAACTAACACTTTTTCGCCGGGAATCCGTAGTCTTGCTAAAGCATAAGCGGCTGGTGCCCCTGTTGCTAAGGCAATTAAGGTTGCTGTGGCTGCGACGAATAAACTATTAAAAATATAGCGCAGGAAAGGGCGACGATTAAATAAATTAATGTAATGATCGAAGGTTAATTGGTCTGGACTGGGTAAGTAAACATTGGGAACTGTTGCAATGGCGTCATTCACCTTAAAAGAAGTAAGAACTTGCCATAAGGCAGGGGCAAGACAAAAAATCACAACAAAAGCAATGCCAAAGCCAAGGGCAATTTTGCGTTTCGAAAATTTAGGCGGTTTAGGTTGAGAAGCGGTTTCCCAAGAAGCTTTCTTTTGCGCGATGGTCATTGTTTATTGTTCTCCTGTTACATTTACGTCAGTTTTCGACAGAATAAAGCCAGCAATCGCAACAGCAATAATTAAAATCAAGAAGGTAATGACAATTAAGGCCGCGCCATACCCAAAGTCTAAATAGCGCATGACCGTATCATAAATATATAAAGAAACCGTTTCTGTAGAACCGGCTGGCCCCCCGCCTGTCATTACCGTTACTAATTCAAAAATGCCAAAGGCTTGGGCAAACCGGAATAACAAGGCAATAATCATCTGGGGCGCGATTAACGGCAAGGTGATGGTAAAGAAATTCTGAATGGGATTGGCGCCATCAATGGATCGCGCTTCATACAAATCTTGGGGAATGGCTTGCAATCCGGCTAAGAGAATAACGGCAATAAATGGCGTGGTTTTCCAAACATCGGCAATAATCAATGCAAACATGGCACGAGCGGGATCGCCCAACCACGTAATGCTAGAATCAATAATGCCTAAGCCTCGCAGAATGTCATTGACAACGCCATATTGGTCATTAAAAATCCATTCCCAAGCTAAGCCCATCACAGCAGTGGGCAATGCCCAAGGCAAAATGCCAATGGTTCTAACAATTCCTCTCCCTCGAAATTGTTGGTCTAAAACTAAAGCCACAATAATGCCCAACAGCAACTCTAAAAGCAGCGAGAAAAAGGTAAAAACGGCGGTATTGCCTAAACTGTTCCAAAACCGCCCATCCCCAAACATGCGGGCATAATTTTCCAGCCCAGTAAACACCGGTTCCAGTTGGGTTCCTAAGTTTTGCGCAAATAAACTGAGCCAAAATGCCCGTCCAATGGGATAGGCAAACACCAAAATCAGGATGATTAAAGCGGGTAAAGACAGTAACCATCCTGTTAATTGCTCACGTTGTCGAATGGAATTAAGTTTCATACCTTTACGATTTAGAACGCTTCAATAAGGTGCGAGTTTCTCTAGCAGCTGCATTCATCGCTTCTTCGGGATTCATCGTTCCCGCGATCGCGGCACTGAGATATCGTTGTAAAATATCGGAAGCTTGAGAATATTGGGCAATTGGCGGCCGTAACACAGCATTTTCAATGACCGTCAACAGATCAGGCAAATAGGGATATTTTTCCACTAATTCCGGGTCATCAAATAAGTCTCGCCGACTAGGCACGTAGCCGGTTTTAAGGGCATATTTCTTTTGGGTTTCTGCACGACTAAAATATTTGACAACACGCCAGGCTTGTTCCGGATGGTTGGTACTTTTGGCAATTCCTATTCCCCAACCGCCTTGACAAGCACCGCTGCTGCCTTTTGGAGTATGCGGCATGGGTTTGATCGCAAAATCGCCAGCAATGTCTGATTCTGAGGCTAAACCGTAAACATAGGGCCAATTTCTTAAAAAGGCAGCTTCCCCATTTTGGAACAAGCGACGAGTCGGTTCTTCGCTATAGGTGGTGACACCAGGAGGAGAAACGCCTTCTTCAATGGTACTTCTGAGAAACTTAACTGCTTCAATGGCATTAGGTCGATCCAATCCTACTTTCAAAGTATCGGGGTTCACCCAAAATGCATCAAATCCTTCTAAAATTTCCACAAACATGGCAGAAAGGCCTTCATATTGCTTTCCTTGCCAAAGGTAGCCCCATGGAGCATAACCTTGCTCTTGCAGGGATTTAGAAATGTTCATGAGCTCAGAAAAGGTTTCTGGGGGTTCATAGCCTGCATCCTGTAACCAATCGGTGCGGTAATAAAGCATTCCAGCATCAGACCGAAAGGGCATGCGGTAGAGGCCGCCATCATACATCCCCCCATTCACGTCCCCATCGAGAAATTCGTCTAATTCTTCTTGAGAAACCCGGTCCGATAAATCTTTCAACCACCCTGCCGCTGCAAATTTCGGGGTCCAAACAATATCCATGTAAACCAAGTCGTAGGGCGATTCTCCTAATAAAAAGGCAGAGGTATAGAGATCTTCGACTTTATTTGTATCGTTGGGGGCTTCAACAATCTCTAAATTAATATCAGGGTTTTCTGCCTCAAAATCTTTGACAATGGGTTCCAGTTGCGCTGCTTCTAACGCTTGAATTAAAACTTTAACCGTAACGGGTTGTTGGCTTTGTACGGCAACAATTAGCAACGGAACGGAAATTACTGTTGCTAAAAAAACAATCAAAGGTCGGAGTTTTTTGCGAATTGATATCCCTCGAAAGAATGATTTTACAGTTTCCTGGAGTTTCATCATAAGGGGTTATTGAATAACCATTTTACTAAAGAATATAGATACAAGCTTCATTTTAGGGTAACTATTTTAGCTTAATCACATAAATATTAAAATTATTTAAAATTAACCCTTCTAACCAATCCTTACTCATATGAAATGGGTAAATGCTTGCTACAGATGAGCAGGCTTGGATCAAGGAAC
>JBDGQV010000069.1:0-4365 GCA_042218725.1 Halothece sp.
GATGTGCTTTTTTGGCTGGTGCAAGAGGATTTATTTCTTACTTAGAACCAGATGATAAATCGAATTATAGTTATAGTCAGGAAATTAACGAGTTAAATCCTCCAGCATGGGTTACTCAAGTTGTGGAGTTGGGTTATTTATCGGCCCAATTCAGCTACCTTGATCGCTATTTACTAGAAGGCGATTTGCTGGAAGGGCCATTTCCTCATCGATTCTGGGCGCAACACCAGTATTGGAAAAACCATTCTCCTCATCCTAGTTATTGTTTGGAGAATCCGTTTGAAATCATGACAAAGGGGGCATGGAAGAATGCTATACCAGGGAAAGTACGTATTGTCGCTCGGAAATTAAGAAATCAAGACAAGTATCTCCTCTGTGCATGGGCAACAGATGGCATCAACAGACAAACTTGGATAGAGTTGCCCAATTTTGGAAGGTTCGATGTTGTCGCTAAGCCTGAAGGAAATCTATATGAGGCGACCATGAGTTCTGGAGAATTGCTTCAAGTTGAAATCAAGAGCGGCTTGCAAGCAGTGTTTGGATCGCAAGGAAAGACGTTAAGCCTGCAAGAAATTAATGAAATTCCTCTTGCCTAAATTGGGGTAAGGCGAATCCGATAACCTCCCCATGCTTTTGATGAGGGGAGGTTGATCCAATAATTGTTGCTTTTGCCGAAACAATTAGGCCATGGTTAACACAACGCGACCGTTAACATTGCCGTTTTTCAGGCGTTCCATGACAGTATTGACTTCATCGAGGGGTTGGGTTTCAATGTTTGCTTTCACTTGTCCTTCTGCCCCGAATTCGAGAGCTTCGCGCAAATCGCTCCGAGTCCCAACAATCGAGCCCTGAATATCAATGCCTTTTAAAATGACATCAAAAATCGAAAGGGGAAATTTACCAGGCGGCAATCCGACCATGGAACAAGTGCCGCCGCGTCTTAAGGTACTAACCGCTTGATTAAAGGCTTCCGTGGAAACAGCAGTGACCAATGCGCCATGGGCACCGCCAACTTTGTCATGAACGGCTTGACCGGGATCCGTTTCGCTCACATTAACCGTTTCATCGGCCCCTAATTGCTTAGCAAGTTCTAATTTTTCCGGGGTTCGGGATAAGGCAATGACATGACGCCCCATGGCCTTGGCATATTGCACCCCTAAATGGCCTAAACCGCCAATGCCAGAAACAACAACCCAATCTCCCGGTTTCGTATGGGTTTCTTTGAGACCCCGATAAGTGGTCACACCGGCACATAAAATCGGGGCTGCCTCAGTTGATTTTAAGGACTGAGGAATTTTCGCGGCATGATTGGCATCGGCGAGAACATATTCGGCAAAGGTTCCATTGACGCTATAGCCGGTGTTTTCTTGAGAGGGACATAAATTTTCTTCCCCGCCAACACAATATTCACAACGAGAACAAGCGGTATGCAACCAGGGAATGCCGACATGATCGCCTTTTTCTAAATGGGTGACACCAGGGCCAATTTCTGCAACATAACCGACGCCTTCATGACCGGGAATAAAGGGAATATTGGGTTTAACGGGCCAATCGCCATCAGCAGCGTGAACGTCGGTATGACACACTCCGCTAACATCCAGTTTGACCAGAACTTGTCCGGCATCCGGTTTCGGAATTTCTATTTCTTTCAGTTGGAGGGGTTTGCCAAATTCTTCCGCGATCGCGGCTTTCATGGTACTAGCCATGTCTGCTCCTCCCTAATTTTACTTGTTAATACGCTAATCAATGCCTGATTATATGTTCAGAAGAGAACGCGATCAAGGATACTTAAGTAATCCGATTTAAGCGTTTCATGCCAAATCCGCTCGGCTTATTCTCCCCAGCGTTTCCACTGTCCATAGTCTGTTCCCTTGCTAACAGCGAGTCCAATTTGATGTTGGCTTGTCAGTTCATCGGTACCGCCTTCATTAGCACCGATATAATACATATACCAACTGCCATCCGATTGGGGGACGACACAAGGGGTTCCGACAGCACGGGCATCCCAACGACCGGAACCAGAGGGGGCATGAGCAAATACCGCACCGCCAGCTGCATCGCCATCTTGCTTTTCCCAGTGTTGGCCATCGGTTGAGGTGGCAATGCCAATGCAATGATAGCCGCTGTTATTAACGCCCTCATAAAACATGACATATTGATTTCCGATGGGGAGAACATGCCGTGTCCCGACACCGCGCTCGTCAAACCGTCCAGCTGAACCAGGGCCTAACACTTGACCCACTTTTTCCCATTGCAACCCGTCTTCGGAAACCGCAAGGCCCACGAGAAAGCCTTTCTCTGGGTGAAGCGTATGATAGTACATTTTCCAAGAACCATCGCGATCGCGTACTACTTTGGGGAAGCCACAGAATAATTCGTCAAATTCCCCTGATTCGCCCACTGGCAATAATGCCCCTCGATAGGGACCCTCAAGACGCAACCAATGCAATCCATCCGCAGAAACCGCACAACCGGGTTGCATCTGCAGACCTTTGGCCCGCATATTACCCACTTGCGTGAAGCTGGGATCGCCCCCAAAATACCATAGCCAGTACAATCCGTTATTATAAGTGACATCGCTAACCCCGACATGGGCAGCGTCGAAGCGATTGGGATCGGAATGAGGTTCAAAAACAGCCCCCATGGTGAGCGGTCCTTTCACCCGTTCCCAATGCACCCCATCATCGGAAATGGCTAAACCGCAGCGACCCGTGGGAAGGTTAATATCGCGATCGAAATGAGGATCGCGCCCGTAGTACCACATCCGCCACTTGCCATCAGCACAGCGCAGGACACAGGGACAAGAAACCCGTTCCGAATCCCACCAGCCACTGGGACCGGGTTTCAAAATTAAGCCGGGTTGTTGCTGTTGTTCCTCAGTTTGCTTAATCATGGAGAAATTCCCGAAAACACTTGGTCGATTCCAGTATAATCATTCAAAATACTCAAAATTCGCATCTCCCATCATGAACCGACTCGGTCAAAACAGGAGCTGGAAATTAGAATAGATATCTAGTGGAAAACATCATGCTCTAACTAAATTGTCATGTCGGCAACCTTCAACTTTTTTCAGCACTGGTATCCCATCCTCCCGGTAGAAGATTTAGCTGCGGATCGCCCCATTTCTGCTACGCTGCTTGGGTTGCCTTTAGTGATTTGGAAACCCAGCAATGATTCAAACTACTGTGCCTTCTTGGATCACTGCCCCCATCGTTTAGCCCCCCTAAGTGAAGGACGTGTCGATGATCAAACTGGGCATCTGGAATGTTGCTATCACGGGTGGCAATTTGATGCGACCGGTGCTTGTACCAAGATTCCGCAAGCGGAAAATTCCCAGTTGCTGGAACGAAATCAGGAACAAATCCAAGCGACAGCGTTGCCTACTTGTGAAGAAAATGACTTGTTCTGGGTTTGGCCGGATCCCGAGACTGCTGAATTAGCGACAGAGACACCGTTGCCCCTTTCCCCCAAAATTGATGCCTCCCAAGGCTTTGTTTGGTCTTCTTATATGCGGGATTTGCCCTACGACTGGCAGACACTGGTGGAAAACGTTGCGGATCCCAGTCATGTCCCGTTTGCCCATCATGGGGTACAAGGAAATCGCGATCGCGCTACTCCCATCCCCATGGAAATTACTGAATTTACTCCCGAACGGATGATCGCGGAAGTAAAGCGCAACTTCCCCACGACAATCACCTTTGAGCCTCCCTGCCGGTTAGAGTATGACTTAAGCCTAGGAAGCCCAGAAAAGCGCATTGGGTTAATTACCTACTGCATTCCCATTGCACCAGGGAAATCCCGTATTGTTGCCCAATTTGCCCGCAATTTTGCCCTCCGGGCACATCATTTAACCCCTCGCTGGTGGGAACATATTCGGATTCGCCATCAAGTTTTGGATGGGGATATGATGCTATTACATTGTCAGGAAAACGCCCTTGCTGAGGAAGGCAATTGGAAAACCGCTTACACCATGCCCACCAATGCTGACCGCTTGGTCATTACCTTCCGCAAATGGTTCGATCAATACTGTCAAAGCCAACTCCCCTGGCAAGGAGGGGATAAGGAAGTCCGGGAAACTTCCGCAACAGAAACGTCGCGGGAGGTTTTGCTGGATCGGTACCATCAACATACCCAAAACTGCCAGAGTTGTCAGGGGGCACTCAAACGGATTCATCAGGTGCAGAGTGGTACGCTAATTGGGATTGCCAGTCTGATTTTGATCATTGCCTTATTGCCGGATGCCTATCGGTTGCCAGTGGGACTTCCTCTAAGCGCGATCGCGATCCTAAGTGCTGTTGCCTGGGCATGGTTGCGATATAGACTGGAACCGCAATTTCACTTTGTCGATTACGTCCATGCCGATCG
>JBDGQV010000069.1:4465-15418 GCA_042218725.1 Halothece sp.
TGCGATATAGACTGGAACCGCAATTTCACTTTGTCGATTACGTCCATGCCGATCGTTAGGATAGGAGCAACCGAATTTTGAGGTTTTCTGTCGTGCAAACGTCCACTGCGCAATCTTCTCAATTTACCCAACTCCAAGCTATTAACCTCGCTAAAATTATCACCATTCTACTTTTAGGTGCTTTTGCTATTGCTTTTGGCGTCTCAGGGATGCGCCAAGTGATTTATCTTTGCCTACATATTGGCTACTGTGTTTGGTGGTTGCTAGAACAATGGATTTATCCTGAAAGGCGTCGCGTTATTTTCAACGAACCCATCAATATTAGCGGTATTTTATTTACTGTTTTATTTGTAGGTGTTTTTTATGCACTTCCTGGGTTTCTAGCATTCACTAATCCTGAACCTATTTCTCTGTGGGCAGTCGCTATTGCCTTGCCTTTTTATTACTTTGGCAGTTTAATAAATACCAGTGCTGACGTACAAAAATTAACGGCCAAGCAACAAGGTGTTGGTTTAGTCCATGATGGCATTTGGCGATTTGCTCGCCATATTAACTACTTTGGCGACTTATTGCGCTACCTTAGCTTTAGTATTGTTGCTGGTTCCCTGTGGGCTTATTTAGTACCAGCTACGATTGCTGCTGTGTATTGGCAACGCATCCAAGCTAGAGAACAAGCTATGTTAGCAAAATACGAAAACTATTCTGAGTATCAACAAACAAGCAAACAACTGATTCCCTTTATTTGGTAAAAATTGCCAGTTTTTTGAAATATGAGCAAATTAGGCAATCATGCCATTGTTATTGGCAGTGGAATTGCAGGGCTACTTACTGCTCGCGTTCTAGCCGATTACTTTGATCAAGTCACCATTGTTGAACGGGATAAACTGCCAAAAACAGCTCAAGCACGTCGGGGTGTTTCTCAGTCACTTCAACCTCACATTCTGTTGGCACAAGGATATCGAATTTTAGAAACGCTATTTCCCAATATTGAGAAAGAACTCCAAGCAGCAGGGGCAATTCCCATTGACTGGAGTCAGGAATTTTACCATTTTCATCCCCAGAAAGGAGGATGGAACGCCACTTTAGATTCAGCTTCATCACTCCTATCTTGTACTTGTACTCGTCCTGTATTAGAAACAACCATTCGCCAACAGGTTTCTCAACTGACTAATGTTAGTTTCCAGCAACAATGCCGAGTTTTAGGCTTACTTGGCAATGCATCCAACACTAAAGTAAAGGGAATTCGCCTGTATTGCTTTGATGATCAAACAAGAGAGGAACTTTATGGTGAATTCGTTGTCGATGCAAGCGGTCGCGGCTCTCAGTTGCCCCATTGGCTCGAACAATTAGGCTATTAGTCCCCACCAAGGACCGTGATCAATCCGTTACTTGGATATGCCACTCGTCGCTATCGCATCCCTGCTGACCAACAACCCCCTGGGAAAGTAACCTTGATTGAGCACTATCCTCCTAATAGCACTCGCCTTGGCTACCTTGCTCGCGTTGAAGAGGGAGAATGGATTGCAACTCTAGGAGGATATGGACACGATTATCCGCCACTTGATGAAAAAGGGTTTTTAGCCTTTGCAAAAAGTTTGCCAAGCCCGACATTTTATGAAGCAATTCGAGAGGCAGAACCAACGACTCCCATTAATGCTCACCGCGCGACTGCCAATCGTCTGTATCGCTACGAAGACATTAATTTGCCAAACGGAGTAGCAGCTTTAGGCGATGCCGTTTGTGCTCCCTGTCCAGTTTACGGTCAGGGAATGACCATGAGCGCTCTCTCAAGTATGGTGCTCCAAAATTGGTTGCAACAACAAACAACAAAAGATAGCCAACAACGATTGATTGCGGTTAACTTTCAAAAGCAACTCGCCAAAAGCAATGCTTCTGCTTGGTCAATGGCAGTGCAACAAGATTCCCGATTTACAACAACTCAAGGCGCGATTCAATCGAGCTTGTTGTCTCGGTTGTTAAGCAACTATACCAATTGGATTGCGCGACGAGCCCATCAAGATGGAAAACTCCACGCCTACTTTATGGAAATTGCGCAAATGATTCGATCTCCGATTGCTTTCTTTCATCCTTGGGTGTTTTTCCAAGCGATCAAGCAACAAGCAAAATCTAAATAGGCGATTCCTGATAGTGCAGATGAGATCTTGCATCAATAAACTATAGACAACATAAGGAAGAGTGAAGAAAGAAAATAAGGAGTAAATGTAAGGATGACAATACTAACCATTCTTACCTTAGGCCTAACCTCATTAGGATTAGACATTAGCCCGGAACAAGCGGCTAATTTTGAAAGTTTACAGTTAAGGGATCAATCGTCTATTTCCTTTCAAGCTGGTTGTTCTCGCCGAGAATTTATTTCCAATCCACTTCAATGTCTCTAAAGACTAACTTCTAATTTCGATTTAGTTACTCTAAAAAGATGGTTGGGTTAATTCTCAACCATCCTCATGATTATTATTAGATTTCAACAATCAATGAAGATTTGCCAACTGATGGAAACTTGATTGAGCTTTCCCTCGACAATAGAGTTTAAAAGAAGATAATGCTCAAATTTTAATAATGACTAAAATGGTTTTAGGTGCAGAACGATTAATTCGCCAATCAGTAATATTTACTCAATCTACTTGTTTCCTCTCAACGATGTTTGTTGTCGGATTGCTCTATTTGGGGATTAATCATATCGTGCCGAATGCGGTTGTGGCTGCGCCGCAATCAATTCAAGAAACAGATCAACAATCGCAAAGCAACTTTGGATCAGTCATTACTGCCGTTTTAGAAGATGCTTCCCAACGTTCCGGATTGCCCACTTCTGCTTTTCAAGAAATTACTGCCGAACGAAAAACCTGGTCGGATGGTTGCCTTGGTGTACATAAACCGGGACAAGCTTGCACGCAAGCCTTAGTTCCAGGATGGCGCATCACCCTATCTAATGATTCTCAAACTTGGGTTTATCATACCTCGACGGATGGCCGAATCCGCTTAGCAAGTCAGGAAAGTTGCAATAAACAATAAACCGCTAAATAATCACTCACTATGTGTCCTGTTGGTGTCGGTAAAAGTGGGACAAAACCCAGTTCCCAATTAAATTCCCAACCAGATGTTGCTCAACTGTGGGCGCTGCTGATTGGGGTCAATGAATATAAGGATACAGAATTAACGTCACTGCAATATTCAGCTGCTGACTGTCAGGAGTTGAGCAAAGCCTTAGAAGAAGCAACCCAAGCCTTTGAGGAACGTCAACTCTTTGTTCACCATGACTATGGCGTAGAAACGCCTACGTTAGGAGCAATTAGAGCAAGTCTCAAGCAGATTTCCAGCAAGGCGAAAGCCAATGATAAGGTTATCTTTTATTTTTCCGGTCATGGGGTGCTTGATCCCGATACGCAACAAGCTATCCTTTGTTTAAAGGATACAACGCCAGATGACCTGTTAGGAACTGGCCTGGCTATTTCAGAACTATTACAGCTGCTAGGAGAATGTGCTGCACCTGTTCAGTTTCTTTGGCTGGATGCTTGTCATAGTGGGGGAGTTACTTGGCAACAAACGCTCAACAATCCTACGCCTCAACTGATTGAACGCTTGCAAGAACGGGCAGCTCGCAGCCAAGGGTTTTATGCCCTTCTATCCTGCGATCGCGCTCAGCAATCTTGGGAATTCCCGGAAATGGGGCATGGCGTTTTTACTTACTATCTCATCCGGGGCTTAAAGGGAGAAGCCGCCAATCAGCAGGGCATGATTGAAGCAGACAGTCTCTATCGCTACGTTTATCATCAGACCCTGCAATACATTGATAAAACCAATCAGCAACTGCGATTGATTAATCAGCAAAAGCGCAATCGTGGGGAGAGCAATCTGCAACCGGAATATCCCTTACAAACGCCAAAACGAATTGTAGAAGGCGTAGGGGAACTAATTTTAGGGAAAATGCCCCAAACCGGTGCTTTACAGTCTCCTCGCCGCGCCCTGGTCATTGAAGCCAATCCCCAAAATCAAACCAGTTTGGAACTGGGAAAAGTCTTACGGGGCATCAGTCAGTTTGAAATTAATTACTGGCTGAATACCAAAATGTCTCAAATTGAGATGAAACAGGGAATTCAAGACTGCTTGCGCGCTAAGGAGATCGCGCTTCCAGAAACAAGACAGGATGAAAACGAAACCGCACTCCTCTATCTGAAAGGTGAGGTAGAGATTGACGAGACAGGAGAAGTTTATTTCGCACTTGGACAAGAAAATCGCTTGGCTCGTTCTTGGCTTCGGCAGCAGTTGCACCGGGCGCAAGTGGCGCAACAAATTATTATTTTAGATTGTATCGGTACGGCTAATGTAACGGACTGGATTGAGGAGTTAAAACTGGGAACCGATTATGGGCAATGTCTCATTGTTGCCAGTTCGGCACAGGAGACGCCAAACCGCTTTACCCAAGCGATCGTTGAAACCCTGGCTAATGCCGATCAGCAAACGGGGTTATCCGTTGCCAGCTGGATTTATCAACTCAAAGCCCATTTAGCCGAAACGACGATTGAATTAGATTTATGGCTTTCCGGGGGGCGAGGCGTCATCGAAATTTTGCCGGGTCATAATCATTTTCCAGGATCTCCTTCCTCTAGTCTTGACTTGGGAATTTGTCCCTATGTGGGCTTAAAAGCATTCCGCGAGGAAGATACGGCCTATTTTTACGGGCGGGAACAACTCACCCAAAAGCTGATCGCTGAACTCTATCATCGTTCCTTTATCGCCGTTGTGGGAGCTTCCGGCAGTGGGAAATCTTCAGTAGTGCAAGCCGGAATTATTGCCCAGTTGAAAGAGGGGAAACAACTTCCCGGCAGTGAACAATGGCGGATTTGCAATTTTCGACCCGGTGAGCATCCTTTAATTAGCTTGACGGAACATTTAGCAGAATCTCAAGAACAGCAACAGCAATTAGAAGGGTTGCTCTATCAGGGCGTTGAGGGGATTGTCCGTTGGCTTCGGGCTTACCCGGAACCGATGGTGGTGCTGGTGGTGGATCAATTTGAGGAACTGTTTACCCTCGCCTCTGCCGTGGAACGGCATCAGGTGTTGGAATTATTGCTCGGTGTGATTAATTATGCGCGCGATCGCGTTAAACTGCTCATTACACTTCGCGTTGATTTTGTCACCCATTGCTTAGAATTTTCGGAACTAGCTGCGCTGTTACAACAGGCGAGCTTCTTTGTTCCCCCTCACCTGCCGGAACCAGACTATCGCAACGCGATCATTAAACCGGCTGAAAGTGTGGGATTGCAAGTGGAACCGGCTTTAGTGGAAGTCCTCTTGCAAGAAATTGGCACGTCTGCTGGACAACTGCCGCTGCTGGAGTTTGTTTTAGAACAGCTTTGGGAATACCGAGACAATGGTACGCTAACGCTGAAAGCTTATCAGGAAAAAATTGGCGGCTTGGAAGGGGCACTGGAACAAAAAGCCAATGCCGTTTATGAAAATCTAGATGCGGAGGCTCGCGATTGCGCCCAGTGGATTTTTCTCGCTTTAACCCAAGTGGGAGAGGGAATTGCTGACACCTCTCGACGCATTCGCAAAGGGGATTTAATCGTTGGCAAATATCCCCAAGCCCTAGTCGAGCGAACCTTGCAAGCCCTAGTTGAAGCCAACTTAGTCGTGGTCGATTCTGACACGATTAATGATCCGCCAACGGGAGAAAGCCGGGGCGCAAACCGTTTATCGCAAGCAGAAGAGGGAACCGAATTTCCGGTTGAAGCTAATATCGAAATTGCCCATGAAATTCTCATTCATCATTGGTCTACCCTGCGTTGGTGGGTAGAACAGAACCGCAACCGGTTGCAACTGCAACGACAACTTCAGCAAGCTGCAAAGCTGTGGCAAGACAATGATCAAAACCCCGATTATCTCTGGCAAGGGGTACGACTGGCGCAAGCCGAAGACATTTATATTAAATATACCGAAGAATTATCAGAACCCGTCCAACAATTTGTAGAAGCCGCGATCGCGCAACGGGATGCGCAACAACGGCAAGCCCAACGCCGACTGAGACGGGCTCAAGCTGCCGCAGCTGCCATTAGTTTATTAGGAATTGTGGCAACTGTTGTGGGGGGATTCGCCTATTGGCAACGACAACAGACGTTAGTTAGCCAAGTCAAAACCCTCAATGCGTCCGCCCAAGCTTTATCCGATTCCAAGCAACCTTTAAAAGCCTTAGTTACCAGTCTGGAAGCGGGGGAACAACTGAAACAAATTGCCTTCCATCCCAACGCCTTACCGTGGGAAACAGCAAGTACCTTGCAAGAAATGCTTCACCGCAGCCAAGCCCGTAATCTGCTAACTGGGCATCATCAAACGGTGCAAGCGGTTGATGTTTCTCCTGAGGGCAATCTCATTGCTTCGGCAAGTTGGGATGGCACGATTAAACTATGGCAGTCTAATGGTCGATTAATAACGACCCTAGATGCCCATCAAGCTGAGGTGATGGATGTTCGCTTTCATCCTGAGAGGAATCTGATGGCATCCGCTAGTCTAGATGGTACGGTTCGGCTATGGCAACGGGATGGCACTTTAGTTCAAACCATTCCCACCCAACAAAAAGCCTCGAATCAGGTTCGCTTTATTCCTAATGGCGACCGTCTGCTGACTGCTGGACAAGATGGCACTCTTGCGATTTGGAATCTTGATGGCACACTACACAAACGCTTTGTTGCTCATAAACAGGGTATCACTAGCATTAGCATTAGTCCAGACGGAAACTGGATTGCCACCGCTAGTCAAGAATCATCAGCCGTCAAAATTTGGGGAAAAGATGGGACACGGGTACAAACCTTAACAGGTTACCAAGATGGTGTTAGCGATATTTCTTTTGGTGCGAATGGCGAACTGATTGCTGTTGCCAGTTTGTCAGGTGAGATTCAAATTTGGCAACGGGATGGAACCTTGCAGGCAGAACTGCCCAAACATCAAACTGTGGCGACAACGGTGGCCTTTACCCAAGATGGAAACCTGATCTCAGCCGATCAAAAAGGCAACATTAAATATTGGTCTTGGCAGAATAATCCTCACTCTCCGATGGCAACCTTAACCGCCCATCAAGGGGCAATCAGAGATGTTAGTTTTTTCCCGAAACGCAATGTCATGATCTCTGCCAGTGATGATAAAACCCTAAGAACGTGGGAATTGCCTTCATCAATTCAGGGGCATCAAGGGGATATTTATAGCGTACAGTTTGCCCCTCAGGGAAATCTGGTTGCCTCTGCGGGTTGGGATCATAAAATTCGACTTTGGAATGCGGAAGAAATTCCCAATCAACCGCCAAAAACGATTCTGGAAGGTCACACAAAAAGTATCAAAGCCCTCAGTTTCAGCCCTAATGGTCAACAGTTAGCATCTGGCAGTGCCGACCACACCATCAAAATTTGGCATCCTCATCAACAAAGGCGTGCGGTGCAAACGCTAAAGGGTCATCAGGGAATTGTGAACAGTGTTGACTTTAGCACAGATGGTAAACTTCTTGCTTCTGCCAGCGATGATGGAACAGTACGTCTTTGGAATGTGAACGGTGAAACTGAAAAGATATTATCTGCTCACCAAGGGGGAGTCAGTACCGTTCGTTTTGCCCCGCAAGGAGATATCCTAGCCTCTGGCGGTTATGATGGCAAAGTGAAATTATGGCAAGCTGATGGAACCGTGTTACAGGTTCTGAATGCTCATCAACCGGCTGTGAGCGCGATCGCGTTTAGCCCCAAAGGAAAAATTCTAGCTTCTGCCGGCTGGGATAATACCATCAAGTTATGGCGGGTGTCCGACGGTAAACTTCTCCATACCTTAGCAGGACATAGCAAAGGTGTCACCAGCTTGAGTTTCACCCCCCAGGGAAATGTTCTTGCATCCGGTAGCAGCGATGGGACGATTAAACTTTGGAATCCTGAGAGTGGAGAAAACCTAGCTACGTTAGAAGGTCAACCCGATCAACCCCTTCGCAGTATTAGCTTTAGTGCCGACGGACAAACATTGATTGCCGGGGGAAAAAAGGGAACCTTGCAACAATGGCAGTTTGATTTGGCGTCATTACATCAAACGGCCTGCGATCGCGTTTCCAATTACCTAGCAACGAGTGCTGAAATCTCCCAAACTCAATCTTCTCTTTGCCAAAATTAAGTTTAAAATAAACATACAGTTTACGTATTATCTAGGAAAGCGATTTAATTTTTACTAGGTCAGAGACACAGTAACCAATAATTAATAAGCCATTACCAGAGAGTTTCAGTATCCATTCATAGATTTTGTATTATGTCTCAAAATCAAGATTCTCATTCAGAAGTAGTCTTTTATACTCCAGAGAGTAAGTTGCGCCATCCCTTTGATTTATGCAAAGAAATGTGGCATGGCTTGTTAGCCTCCCGCGAGTTGGCATGGCAACTGTTGGTTCGGGATATCAAGGCGCAGTATCGTCAGAGTTTATTAGGGTTCTTTTGGGCATTTGTTCCTGCAATTGCTACTGGCATTGGGTTAACACTCGCTAATAACGCCAAGATTATTAATGTTGGTGAAACCGATTTGCCTTATCCGGCTTATGTCATGTTTAGTATGACGCTTTGGCAAACTTTCACGGAAGCCATTAATTTGCCGATTAAAGGGGTTAACGAAGGGAAAGCGATCATGGCCAAGATTAATTTTCCCCAAGAGGCATTGATTTTGGCCAAGTTGGGCGAAGTTTTCTTTAATTTTGGCATGAAACTGATTCTAATTATTGGCTTATTTATTTGGTTTCGGTTTCCGGTTAGTTGGGAAATTCTGATTGCCCCAGTGGCATTAATTCACTTAGTTGCTTTGGGAGCCTTTATTGGGGTATTGCTAGCTCCGATTTCTGTATTGTATCAAGATGTGCAAAAAGCACTGACTTTTATTATCTCGGGATGGTTATTTATAACGCCTGTCATTTTTCCTCCTCCCCAAAGCGGGATATTTAGCGTCATTGTAAATCTCAATCCGGTTACTCCGTTGCTTGTTACGGCCCGGGAATTGGCAACAGGGGCAACGTTATCGCATCCCATCGGTTTTTGGGTTGCGAGCGCGATCGCGATCGTGGGATTATTGATAGCTTGGATTTTCTATCGTCTCGCGATGCCATTTATTATTGAGCGCATGAGTGCTTAAATCTTGAAATCTGAATTAGTAAAACATAAATAATATGATGCGGATTATGCTCTATCCTTAAGCAAGGACAGAATAAAAATTTTAAGTTTCTGATTGGTAGCATTGCATTAATTATTCCTGAAATGAAATTAAACCAGCAAACTACAAAAATAGAAAGTTGATTGATGAAAACTGACTAATTTTGAAGGTTTAGCTATCATTAAGACCTTTAAAAGAGGGAATTGAGTTGCTTTAAAGCACTGGCTAACAAGTAATCATCGCTAAAAATATAAGAAATTCATGATGAAAATCATCGCGATCGCGCCAATTAAATTACATTAGTTGATTCTAAAAAAAACATTGATCATTTTGCCGACGCATCTATTCAATTTAAAGCTAAACTAATCTTAATTATTACCGGGATGTATTTCTTAGGTAAAATAATATGAAGTTTATGGTCACAAATAATTTGGTTAAAAAATCAGTAGGATTTTCTGAAAATAAAAATGAGGAGGTTTTAGTTAAAGCCGATCACGTTTCTAAAAAATTCTGTCGCAGTCTTAAAAAAGCATTATGGTATGGAGTTCAGGATATCGGGTCGGAAATCATTGGCAGAAAGTATGACCACAAACTGCGCCCAGATGAATTTTGGGCTGTTAATGATATTTCTTTTGAGGTGAAACGAGGAGAATGTTTAGGCCTAATTGGACCAAACGGTGCTGGCAAAAGTACCCTTTTAAAGATGCTAAATGGCTTGATTAAGCCGGATCAAGGCAGCATTATGATGCGCGGTCGTATTTCCGCTTTAATTGAGTTGACCGCTGGATTTAACCCGATTTTGACCGGACTGGAAAATATCTATAATCGAGCGGCAATTTTAGGCTTATCAAAAGCAGAAGTTGATCGTAAGTTAGACGATATTGTTGAGTTTGCAGAAATTGCAGATTTTCTTCATACGCCCGTCCAGAGTTATAGCAGTGGTATGAAGATTAGGTTGGGGTTTGCTGTAGCAGCCCAGCTAGAACCTGATGTTTTGATTTTGGATGAAGTATTGGCAGTTGGAGATGTTGGATTTCGAGCCAAATGCTTTAATACGATTCACAAAATTATGCAGAATTCTGCTGTAATTTTTGTATCTCATGCTATGCCTCAAGTTTCTCGAATTTGTACTAACTTACTTGTTATGCATCATGGTAAACCAGTTTTCCTCGGAAATGAAATAGGTAAAGGAATTCAGATATTTTATAGTTACTTTAAAGGAGAAGAACAAGGGATAGTTGTAGGTAGTGGTAAAGCTTTACTTCATCAAGTTAATTTTAGAAATCAATATCAAGAAGTGGTTGAGAGTATCAATTACTTAGATGAATTATCAGTAGAGCTAGAGTTTTTTATTGACCCCAATGTCTTTAATTTTGGTATTAATCTTGAAATTATGAGCCAAGAATTACAGTTGATTGCAGAATCTTCATCAATTAAGAATAATTGTTATTTTTCAAACCATAATCAAACATTAAAAAACAAAAAACTAATGGTTAATTTAGGGAAAATCAACTTTAGACCTGGTTGGTATTCATTATCAATTCGCTTCGAGTCTAATCATGGAGGAGAAGTTTTAGCTAGATACTACAATTATAAAAAATTTAGAGTTCAGGGAAAATTTATTTCCTTTGCTCCAATCCAAATCCCTGGAAACTGGAAAAAAATATATTAATTTATTATAAAACTATATTTTATTTTGACTGAATTTGCAAATAAAATTAATGTAATGACTAATGTACTTTGTATAACAGGAATGCATCGTTCAGGGACATCTCTAAC
>JBDGQV010000007.1:0-2649 GCA_042218725.1 Halothece sp.
GTTTCAGAACAGCCATCGAGGTAGCGGTCATATACAACAGCTTGTCCTTGTTTTACCATCTTAAGATTAACGGAATTCCCATTGCGATAAATTTCACCCACGGTTCTCCCATACTGATCAGTTGTTATAGTTCTTAGCTCAACTGTTGTGCCTGCTGGAATTAACTTTTTCAAATAATTAGTGGCTTCTTTACCCCCTTGCTGGGAAGTTTCTGGAGCGTCAATACAAGCTAATCGAACCGTAGTTTTAGATCCATTTTCTTTAACCGTTATGGTGTCGCCATCGCCCACACTAATCACTTCCACAGTTGGGTAAGAATTAGCTGAGACGTTACTACAAGCAGTTAGAAAGACTATCGTAAAGACAAACAGTTGCCGTATCATGGGCAGAGGATTTAATTTCCTTCAAATTAAGGGATATTGTACTAGCCTGCGGTCATTGGTTGTGGAACAAGAAGAGCTATTTTCAACCCAAAACTTTGCTAAGCCTCGCTGGGAACGTCGCCAAGATGATTACAAAATGAGCCACGATCAGCTCATTCAATGGAAACAGCGCATCTTTAACCATCAGAAAGATATCCCCTACCAAATCCCAACCCAACAAAACTCTTTATTTGAAACGGAGCGAATCTCCACGGCAGATAAAATCAACCCGTTTGTTCTAGAGCTTCATAACTGGCGATTCTACCGAATGCCATGGATCAATACGAAATCTTGCTGTCTGTACTTTATTGTAGATTTGGCGTGGTCTCTCGTCCTTTATATCGGTGAAACTAAACGAAGTGCCCATGAACGCTGGGGTAGGAATGGCTATAACCATGACTGCGATAGCTACATCAAGAGCTATATTCAGCTTCACCGGGACTATAAGTTAGACGTTAGGGTAGCGGCGAGTTTCTATTACGATGTTCCGTTAGAGACTCGCGAGCGCAAGAAAATCGAATCTGAATTGATCCACAAGTGGCGATCGCCGTTCAATCGAGAGAATTGGAAGTGGTGGGGGCAACCGTTTCAGAAGTAAGAGAGGATGGGATGAAATACAATCTGCACGAAAAAGAAAAAACCCAACGCGAAGACGGTTTCTGGATTTGGCTTTGTGCTGATGAGCAAGAAAGAGAATGGGCGACTTACCTCAGTCGAGAAGCTGACCCCGACGATACAATTCTTGGGCATTACTTCACCCGTGAAGATTTAGCAAGAAAAGATTACGAACAACGCCAAGAACTGGATGCTTATTCTGAGGAAAATTTAGACTATCAAAGCCCACCTACTGAAGACTTAAATCTCCTTGATACCGAATATGCTGAGATTATGAATAATAGTCCCAGCCCCGATCTTGAGATGTACTTACGGCAGTGGGGATCTGAATCTAGAGAAGCAAGAGAACAAACCCAATGGTTAACGGTTCTCAGTAAACAACCCCAAACTCGTGAAGAAGAAGAACAATGGCTTAAAACTTGGGAAGAAGTAACAGGACGGACTATCTCTACTGAAGAGTTTTTAGCTTTAGCGGAATTGTTATGGGGAAACTGAGATGATCAAAGCAACTGACTGATATCCTTCAAACTGGAAAGAGATTGCATTGGCTGTCAAAGAGCGCCTATCTTATGATGATGTGATTACTATTATTTCCATGACAAGTAAAGTTTTAATCAATGAAAGAGAGTTCACAAGAGACGGCAATGCGTTTGCTCTGTTAAGTCAATTTAAGCATCATGCCCGTCGTCAAGGTTGGAGTAATGAAGACATAAACCAAGTCATGGAGGATGCTAAGAGTGGGGATTATTCCCATCTGGTTTCCACTCTAATGAGTTATATCGAGCTAACTGATAAATAACGGCTACGCCTATCTCATGATGGTGGGGTAGTCCTTGCACTGTGCTTGCCCACAGTATGAGATGTCCTTACAGCATCACCGGCAAGGGTGGCGCTTTTCTTTTGTCTATTTATATAACTGATAGACAGCCATCTTTTATTTACTGGGGTTTGTCCAAGTTGCGGTCATCAATTCCCGAAGGAGAACCCGCCTAAAGTACATTGGGACTGTCCTAGTTGTGGGTTGGTTGATGATAGTGTTTAGAGGCGCGATCGCGCTAAGAAAGTGTCTGAGCTTTCGGCTCAATCGTGCTGTTGTTATACCTTGTGAGAAACTTTCCTTTTCACAAGCTAAATCAGATGGTATTTTGCTTAACTGTAGTACAATTTAACTCAAATGAAAAGACGTAAAAGCAGAAGTTCATTTGCAAGGAAAAAGAGGAGCAATAAAAGAAAATTATTTCGTAAAAATAAACGTCGTGGAAAACTTAGATCAATAGCGCGATCAACAAGCTCTAGAGCAACAATGTATGCGACTGGTGGAGCAGTAGCAGGTGCAGGTGTATCTGCAACAGTAGGTGATATGGGTTTAGCTGTCGGAGGAACTGCTGTTGGAGTTGGTATGGCACCTGTAACAGTAGCTGGTGGTATTGTTGGTTTGGCTACTTATGGTATGAAGAAAGGATTTAGTAAAGATTGAAGTAAATTGGTTCCAATCTTTTTTGATTGATCAAATAGTCAGGACTTCCACCCTTGTGAGAAATTACGGTTTCTCAACTTAGCGCGATCGCTTCTCCGAAGCGGTGAGCTTCGCTCAATAGCGTCTTTTTCGGAG
>JBDGQV010000070.1:0-8933 GCA_042218725.1 Halothece sp.
AGCTAATTATTGAACAGTAGTATTGATGATGGGTGCTCTCACTCCTCATCCTCATACTTAATACTTCCTCACCGACTTGGTGGGGAAATTTGTTTTTTTCCTGTGTTTATGAGTGCTGTGATTTTCCACATCATAATTTTCAAGTTTTCCTAAAAAATTTCATTTTCAGCTTTTTCTCAGATCAACTTGCTAATTTGACTCAATTAAGATCAGAAGATCAAACTCAAACATGGACATTGTTAATCAGTCTAATTCCATTACCGAAATCGCTCAGCAGACATTAGAAGACGCCATTATTTATCATCATGGTTCTCCAGTAGGAATTGTTGCTGCTTGTAATTCCAAAGGTGAAACGCTGAACTATGATCAATGTTTTACCCGAGATTTTGCTGTGTCTGCCCTGACTTTCCTGATGCAGGGAAAAACAGATATTGTACGGAATTTTTTAACGACAATGATTGAGCTTCAAAATTGCCGGAAGCAAATGGACTGTTTTCAACCGGGGCAAGGGTTGATGCCTGCTAGTTTTAAAGTTGATGGAGAGCAAATTATTCCAGATTTTGGGGAAAGCGCGATCGCGCGAGTCGCCCCGGTGGATTCCGGTTTTTGGTGGTTATTTGTTCTGCGCGCCTATGTCAAAGCAACCGGCGATGTTAACTTAGCCCATCAACCGAATTTCCAACAGGGAATCCGTCTGCTGTTAGATCTGTATCTCACCCCCCGCTTTGAGATGTTGCCCACAATGCTGGTGCCGGACGGTTCTTTCACCATTGATCGGCGCATGGGGGTTTATGGGCATCCCCTGGATATTCAAGCGCTTTTTTTCATGGCGTTGCGGGCGGCTCAGGAATTGCTTCCCTCTTCCCCGGAAAACGATCCTTATCTAGAGGCAGCGCGCGATCGCGTGACTCATCTTGCCTACCATATTAGACAATACTACTGGCTGAATTTAGCCCGCCTCAATGAAATCCATCGCTATGACGTGGAAGAATACGGGGAAACAGCCATTAATAAATTCAATATCTATCCCGATACCATTCCTGATTGGTTAATTGACTGGTTGCCGGAGACAAGCGGGTATTTTGTCGGCAACTTGGGGCCAGGGCGCATTGATTATCGCTTCTTTAGCCAAGGCAATCTAATGGCAATCATTGCTTCCCTAGCGGATGAAACCCAATCTCAGGCCATTATGGATTTGATTGAGAAACGCTGGCGGGATTTAGTGGGACAGATGCCCATGAAACTCTGTTTTCCGGCCCTAGAAGGTCAAGATTGGCGGACTCTCACCGGTTCCGATCCCAAAAATGTGCCTTGGTCTTACCATAATGGAGGCAGTTGGCCGTTTCTGCTTTGGTTGTTAACGGCAGCAGCTCAAAAAACTGGACGAACGCAATTAGCCCAGCAAGCCCTCGATTTAGCTCGACAACGGTTACCCAATGACCAATGGCCAGAATATTATGACAGTCGGAACGGCCGCTTAATCGGAAGGCAAGCAAGATTGTTTCAGACTTGGACAATTGCGGGTTTTTTAAGTGCCCAAACGCTTCTTGAGGATCCTACTAAGCAGTTGCAATTGATTACGTTTGACCAAGAACCAGTGGTTCTATCTTGTTCCACTTAACTGGAGAAATTTTCTGTTATTGAATGATTGCCTTTCAGGAAAGATTAAGGATCATGGTCAACAATTGTCCATGACTCAAAATTAAAGGAACTAAGGGAGACGACTTGAAATGAATTTAGTAAAAGCAATTGTTGCTGGATTAGTCGGTGGGCTGATCATGTTCATTGTGTTGATGTTGGGAACGAATCAGGGAATTGCTCCCTTTAATATTCCCCCTTCTGCTGCCTTTCTGGTCAGTCTTGGCATTCCGCCCAAACCGTTAGCTCCCATTCTCCACTTTGCTTACGCCGCTTTGGGCTCAGTGGTGCTAGTTCTTTTGTTTGGCCGTCAAACCAATGTTGTCAAGGGAATTGGTTTAGCACTGATACTATGGTTAATCTTTATGCTAGTTTACTCTCCCATTATTGGTTGGGGGATTTTCGGCGCGGCCGGACCGACGACTGATTTGAGCAAAGATGCGGCTTTGTATCTAGGTTCATCGGGTAAATTTGTTCTTATTACTCTCATTCTTCACGTCATTTATGGGATTGTTATTGGTTGGTTAGACCGCCATTGGATTGACTGGTCTAGCTCTTCAATGGAGGGAGATCAATAATTATGTCAGAGCTTCCAACTGTGGTTGTTGGCGGCGGATTTGTGGGCTTATTTGCCACCATGCATCTGTGCCATCAAAAACACCCTCGTCACATTATCTTAATCGACCAAAACGAGCGGTTTGTCTTTAAGCCGTTGCTGTATGAAATCCTTACCGGCGAGCTTAATGAGCATCAAGTCTGTCCTCGATATGACTATTTGCTCGATTGCGATGAAGTCGCCTATATTCACGATACCGTTGAGCAAGTTGACTTAGATGGGCGTCAGGTGCAGTTGGCCTCGGGATTAAGCTATAACTACGGACATTTGGTCTTAGGACTCGGCAGTACGGCCCATGACTTTGGTATTGAGGGAGTCAAAGATTACGCTTTCCCTTTTCGCGCCGGAGAGGATGTTACTGCCCTCAGACAGCATTTGCGCTACTGTCTACAACAAGCTAGTCAAACCCGTGATCCTGACCAGCGACAGGCATTACTAACCGTTGCTGTAGTGGGGGGAGGACCAGCCGGAATCGAAATGGCGGCAACTTTAGGGGATTTGCTGCCCCAGTGGGCGGATCAATTTGAAGGGTTGCGCTCGCAGTTGCGAATTGTTGTGGTGAATCGCGGCAAGGAAATTCTCAAGGGCGATATTAATGATGGTTTGCGGGAAACGGCTCGGCAAGCGCTACAGCAACGATTGGCGCCAGTGGAGATTGTTACAGGGGCTTCGGCAGCGCAAGTTCAGCCTGATTGTCTCGTTTATAAGCAAGACGAGCAATTTAAGGAACTTGAGACTCATACCGTCGTTTGGACTGCTGGGAATCGGGTAAATCCGGTGATTGAAAACTTAGCCCTGCCTGCAGAATCCCAAGATAAGGGGGGACGACTACAAGTACTTCCAACCTTGCAAGTCCCCAACTATCCTGAGGTGTTTGCTGCTGGCGATTGCACGATTTTAAACGACGATCCGCAACCGGCAACTGCGCAAGTTGCTTATCAACAGGGTAGCGCGATCGCGACTAATCTTAATGCGATTGTCAAAAACCAGTCTCCCAAACCGGCAGAAGTGAATTTGCGCGGCACTCTGATGAAGCTGGGACAAGCGGAAGGAGCGGCGAATCTATTTAATCGCAAGGTAATTGCCGGGCGTACCGGGCATCTTATTCGTCAGGGGACTTATTTGGAATTGTTGCCCAATCCGGTTCATAATTTTAAGGCCACTCTGGGCTGGCTAACCGATGAAATGTTTCAGCGTCATGTTGGGAAAAAGCGACTGCTAAAATCGGGTTCTAAACGTTTAGTTCCCCAGTGGGCAACGAATTTAGCGATTGGTTTGGCAGTCGTGGTGAGCGGCTTATTGATTTGGCGATTGGCAGCACCTAAGCATTTTGAAAAGACCTGGGAAGGAACAGAAATCCCAGTACTGAATAAGGAATTCCCATCTCAGAATTAAGTTACTTGTTTCAGTATTCTCAGAAATATTTTAATGATTTTCTCAGTCAAAAGTCAGCTTCAACTTACATTGTCATTCCACCATAAAAAATAAGGGAAGGAAGATAAATATTGATCCAATATCTCGTTTAATCGATGATAACTCGCTCACCATAATTGGTTTCTTCCCTCCCTAGAACTCTACAAATGTTATGGAGGGATACGATAATGAAACGTTTTAGTATTTTGGCAAGCAGCCTTTTAACCCTTAGCTTAACGGCCATCACCCCTTCCGCCCTAGCAGGAGAAGTTTCTGCTGTTTCTAAAAGGGACACGACTGCCGACCAAATTAAACCGTTTAACCTAGTTCACCGTGCTTACAGCGGCCATTTTTCCGAGCAGGGAATTCCAGGGTTTAGCGGTTTAGCAACAGCGTATCAAAGCGGTCAAGTCCAAGCTGAAGATTTAGTGGAAACTGCTATCAATCAAGGACGGCTCTCGGAACAAATGTTAAACAATGAGGGTTACCTTAATGCTGTTGACTTTCAGCTGAAAAATTTACGAATGAACGATTACAGCGATGACTAAATTGATTGTTAAATAATCGAAAAATCTCCTCATAAGTGAAATGTTTACTTGTGAGGAGACTCTAACTTAACTAATGATGTTATAAAGAAATCTAATGAGTACCCAACTAATTGAAAATCACACCTACATTGACGGCCATAAAATTGCTTTTTTGGAACAAGGTCAAGGAACTCCAGTTCTTCTGCTTCATGGCATACCCACTAACAGTCGCATGTGGCGAGCCATTATCCCTAAACTAGCGGAAAAACATCGGGTAATTGCACCTGATTTGCTTAATTATGGGCAATCCGAGAAATCTGAGACCGCTGATGTTTCCATCAATGCCCAAAGCCGTATCATCGCGCAATTTATGAATTCGGTAGGGATTCCTAGAGCTGATGTCGTAGCACACGATATCGGTGGTGGGGTAGCCCAGTTGCTAGCTGTCAATTATCCCGAAAAGATAGCCAACTTAGCGCTGATTGACAGTGTCTGTTTTGATTCTTGGCCGATACCGGAATTTGAGCCGTTGCAGAAACCAGAAGCCGAATCCCAGATGAATCTGGATGAGTTTATCAGTATGATGCGCAATTTTATGCCCAATGGGGTGGAAAACAAAAGCGTGATGACTCAGGAATTGATTGATCTTTATATTAATCCCTGGTCTAGTGAAGAGGGCAAACGAGCCTTCTTCCGGAATCTCAGACGTCTTAATCCAGAATACACTCAGGCGATTGCTGAGCAACTTCCCCAACTCTCTCATGCCACTTTAGTCATGTGGGGAGAGAAAGATCCCTTTCAAAAACCAAAATATGCGGAGAAATTAGCCACAGCCATTCCCAATGCTAAGCTGGCTTGGATCAAAGGGACCGGTCATTGGTTAATTGACGAAAAACCTGATGAAGTCGCAAGAGAACTGGTTGATTTTTTAGATTCGTCTAATCCCCATTAATTTTAAGATGTAACCGGAAAAGAAAGGGTAACTGTGGTTCCTTCGGCTTGGTTAGAAGTAATGGTAAATTGACCTTGATGGGACTCGACAATCCGCTTAACAATCGGCAATCCCAAACCAGTACCGGAAGATTTTGTAGTGAAGAAAGGCTTCGTCAACTTCGGTAAAATTTCTGGCGGAATGGGCGAACCATAGTTATGAACTTGTACCATTGCTTGTTCTTGTTCCTGCCAGATTTTCCAAGTAATTGGTTCTTCTGTATCCACTGCTTCGGAAGCATTGGTAATTAAATTAATAAACACTTGTTTGAGCTTTGATTGATCGCCTAACACCTTTACTGATTCAGAGGTTGTGTTTAATTGAATCTCATTTTGTACTGAGAATTGATGATAAACCGTTTCTAAAACATTTTGCGATAACTGATTCAAATCAATGATTTCTTTCTCAACAATTTGGGGTTTGGTATACAAACGAATTTCTTCTAAAAGAGACTGTAAACGTCCGGCTTCTTGGGATGCCAATTCCAAACGAGCATTTTCTCGCGGCGGCAATTCGACTTTTTGCAGTGCTTCTAAGCCCATTAAAACCGTTGTTAACGGATTGCGAATTTCATGCACAATCATGCTGGTTAATTCACCGAGTTCGGCAAGAGCCTCTGTCGCTTCCATTGCTTCTTTTTGAGCTTTCAATCGCTCAGAAATATCTCGTACTAGGGCAATAATACAAGGGCGATTTTCAAAGTTAACTACCGTTGCAGAAATTTCAGAAGGGCGTTTTTCTCCTGATTTGGTTAAACAAGTTAATTCATTGGTCCAGCCTTTCCCAACGGCAATAATTTCACGGGTAAAAGCCATCAGTTGAGGCATTTCTTCCGGATGAATACTGGAAATAGAAACCGAATTTAGCAACTCCTCCCGGGAATAACCTAATAGTTTTTCCGCTTGAGGATTCGCTTCTAAAATTTGATCCGCTCTCGGATCAATGACTAAAATCGCATCATTAGACGCATTGAAGATTTTACGAAATTGCTGATCATTATTGGTTGATTTGCTTTGAATGTTATTGTTAGATTCGAGTTGATTTCGTAATTGTTGATTTTCTTGTTCTAGCTCCGCAATGCGTTTTCTCAGTTGGATTTCATTATAGGAGTTATTCTCGGCTAGGTGAGGGAAAGAAGACATAGTAAATTAGATGACTTTTACGCTAAAACTTAATATCAACTCACTGATCGCGACGATTCAATATTCCAATTAAAACGGGTTGCAAGCAGAAATCAATTCCACTTACAACCCTAGCATGACAAGAACAAAACAATGTCATGTTGGAAACTTAGTTTAGTTAGTAAAAAAAATGCTAAATCTTTCTCTTAAGAGTGCTCTTTAACAACAGCCATCCCCTTGATAATGCCAAGTGGAATCAGTAATGCGGATTGTCTCGGGATACTGCATACTGAGTTGATGAGCTGTTTTATCACAAACGCCTAGAGGAACGCCTTTCTGGAACGTGTGTCCGTTGCCGTCATTCCAAATATCTTCTGAACCCCGATAAATCGCAGTTTTTCCGGTAAAAATGCAAGCGCCGTCTTCAGGAATGCTGACTTTAAATGCCACAGAGTCTAAACTATCCAGTTGCAAATCCTCACTTAAGCCATAGGTTGCGGTATCCAGCAACCGATAAGGACGACGGGCACGCACTTCAATTTGGCCAAATCCTGCCTCAACTAGAAGATTCATATACTCGTTGTACGTTAGCGCCCCGGAAAGACACATTGCCCTTAATCGTTCATCTTGGCGCAATTTTTCTGGAATAGGACGAGTTGCAATGGGGTCGCTCATCAATAACCGACCGCCGGGTTTCAGAACGCGATGCACTTCTTTGAGAGCAATGTTTAAGTCTTGCGGTTCAAAGATATTAAACAGACAATTTTGCGCGACAACATCAACTGATTCGTCAGGAACCGGTAAATTAAAAGCATCCCCAGCCACAATTTTAACAAAGTTGGGGTCAAACCAATCATTTTGTTGGGCGGCTTGGGCTAAGTTCCGTTGCGCTGCCTCGCGCATTTCTGCAACCGGTTCGACAGCAACAATGGCCTCTGGGCGGGGAGAAAAATAAGCAAATTGGAGCGCTTCCAAGCCACCGCCAACACCCACATAAAGCACAGTGGGTTGATTGGTTAATTCCGTTGGTTGCACTGTTGTTCCACAGCCGTAGTTCATTTCCTGCATGGCTGAGGGAATATTGAGTCCCGGCAGTTGAAATGAGCCGTTTTGAACGCAACATAAACCCGCTTCTGGGGTTTCGGCGACTTCTTTATAAAATTGAGTAGCGGTATCGAGATAGGTCATAAATTGGTACTTGCTTTCGTTGATTTACTGTTTTTAATTATGGAATTTTTCCCTTAATTTTTACTGAAAGATTAATCCCAGTAGATGAATTTAAAAACTTAGAATTCGTTAATCTTCATTTCAGATCAAACTCAGATTGATCTGAGCTAATGAATTATATACGCCTGGCTAGTTCTTAGCGATATTAAAATGACTCGAATTTTCAATGATATTTTCACCCTCTTCAGAATATTGCACCCGTCGTTTAAAGCTGCTTGCAGATGAAACCCGTTTTCAAATTTTACAACTCTTGCGAAACAAACCGTGTTATGTGGGAGAGATTAATCAGGCAATTCCCATTGAACAGAGTTTGTTATCCCATCACCTCAAACTTTTGCGGGATGAGGGATTAATTCAAGCGGAACGGATGGGAAAAGGCGTTTTATATGATCTTGCCCCTGAGGTTGCCCAGTTTCGAGCCCAAGGATTGAATTTAGGTTGTTGTTTATTGGAATTTAAGTCTGAAAAATAAAAATGACACGTTTAAATCAACGTCTCCCCCTAGCATTGCTTCTGCTGCGGCTCAGTGTTTTTTTAGTCATGCTAATGTGGACTCTGGACAAATTCCTTAATCCGGAACATGCGGCTGCCGTTTATCAGAATTTTTATTTTATTGGCGGGTTAGGGAATCTATTCTTTTATATTATTGGCACCATTCAATTAATTATTATTTTCGGATTTTTAATCGGTATCAAAAAGCGATTCACTTATGGTGCTGTTTTATTTTTTCATACTGTTTCCACAGTGTCAGCATTTAAGCAGTACCTCAATCCTTATCAAGACGGCAATTTACTGTTTTTTGCCGCTTGGCCGATGCTGGCTGCCTGTTTTACGCTTTACTATTTACGAGATTGGGATAAAAAATGGACTTTAAGTCGTCGAACCCATACGAAAAAAATACGTTAGTTGCTTAACAAGCCCAATTAAACAAACACTTACTAAAAATTCAGTAATTATTAATCTCGTTATTCTACTCTAATCAAAGTAGAACCGATCGCAACTTTACAGCTTCCGACATTGATCAATCATTGTCTGACATTGGGAATGAAAGTCTATTTTTAGACCCTCTTTTTTGATAGGAGGATTGGCTTTTTTTGTCCTTTCATATCAAAAACGATTCATATCAAATTTCATTCATATGACCCATATCAAACCCATTAGAACAATTTTATTCGGTTTGGTTTTAACCGGATTATCCGCTTGCGGCAATGACAATTCCACGCAAACTCTGACTTTGACGGGATCCAGTACGGTTGCGCCTGTCGCCTCAGAAATTGCCAAGGAATATGAAGAAAATCATGCCAACGTGGAAATTAACGTCCAAACCGGGGGATCTTCCCGGGGGATTGCCGACGCGCGATCGGGCGTTGCCGATATTGGGATGGCTTCTCGTTCTCTCA
>JBDGQV010000070.1:9033-18400 GCA_042218725.1 Halothece sp.
ATTGCCGACGCGCGATCGGGCGTTGCCGATATTGGGATGGCTTCTCGTTCTCTCAGTCAAGGGAAATTTCCCCTTACTCGCCCCCTCAATCTGGTAACCAAAGGCAAACCTACCGGCTTATCTAAAGATTTTATTGAATTTGCCCAATCTTCTCAAGTTCATGACACCATTAAAAACCAATACTTTAGCCCCGTTTCCCAGTGAAGCCCTTGTTCTTTGGTTGCTTCGCTTGATGGCGCTCATCTGCGGGGCAATCTTACTGCTAATTGTCATTTTCTTAGGCTGGGAAGCTTTCCCGATCTTTAAACAAATCGGACTGGTTAACTTTTTTACTGATGCCAGTTGGCATCCCACTGCTGGACAATACAATCTTATCCCTATGCTATTGGGAACGATTTTAACCAGTCTGGGCGCGATTCTCGTAGCAACCCCAACTGGGGTGATTTCTGCGATCTTTACGCATTACTATGCCCCTGGCGCGATCGCGCCTGTCTATCGCCGTCTAATTGAACTCTTGGCAGGGATTCCTTCCGTGGTTTACGGATTTTGGGGATTAGTGGTTCTGGTGCCGTTAATTAACAAAATTCAGCCTCCGGGCGCCAGTTTACTAGCCGGGATTTGTATTTTAAGTATTATGATTCTGCCCACGGTGGCACTGGTGACAGATTCCAGTTTTGCCAATGTTCCTGAGGTGTATTTAAGCAGTGCCAAAGCCTTGGGATTAGGTCGCTGGGCAACGGTGTGGGGGATTGTGTTGCCGGCAAGCCAATCCGGGATTGTGGCAGGCATTGTCTTGGCAACGGGACGGGCTTTGGGAGAAACCATGGCAGTGGTGATGGTATGCGGGAATGTGGTGGAAGTTCCCAACAGTTTGTTTGATCCCGTGCGGACATTAACCGCCAATATTGCTTTGGAAATGGGCTATGCCATGGGCGAGCATCGTTCCGCTTTATTTTTCACCGGGTTGGTGTTAATGGCGCTGGTTGCTGTGTTAATTGGCTTTGGGAGAACACAAACAGAATCATGAGGAAAACAGACATTCAATGGACAGAAGTGGTGGCAACGGCGGTGATTTGGTCAGTTGTCCTTGGAATTTTCGGGATGTTGCTCTGGATTTTGGCAGATGTGTTTTGGCAGGGGGCACAGGGAATTACTTGGGAGTTTCTCACCAGCAATCCGGTGAATGCGGGGCGCGAGGGCGGTATTCTGCCGATTTTTATTTCCACAACTCTGATTTTAGGGGTTTGCTTGGCTGTCTCAGTTCCATTAGGGGTGGGAACGGCCATTTTATTAACGGAATTTGTCAAGCCAGGAAGTTGGTTTGGCTATGGCGTCGGAATGAGTTTGGATATTTTAGCCGGGGCACCCTCGATTGTGTTTGGTTTGTTTGGCAATGTCTTTTTTGCTGAGATTTTAGGACTGGGATTATCGATTCTTTCTGGCGGATTAACCCTGGCTTGTATGGTATTGCCCATTTTAATTCGAGCTACCCAGGAGGGATTAAGAAGTGTTCCCGATGAATATCGTCAGGCTGCTGCCGCGTTGGGCATCTCGCGGTTGGCTGTGTTGCGGCGGGTTTTGTTGGCCGCTGCCATGCCGGGTATCGCCGCAGGATTGTTGTTGGGCATTGGGCGCGCGATCGCGGAAACGGCGGCGTTGATTTTTACCAGCGGTTATGTGACAAGAATGCCTGATTCGTTATTTGATTCTGGACGGGCTTTATCAGTTCATATTTACGATCTCGCCCTAAATGTACCGGGCGGAGAAGCCAAGGCGTATGCCACAGCGTTGGTATTGGTGCTTATTATTCTGTTGCTGAATGCTGGCGTGTTTGCTTTGGCAATGACATTTCGACGTTGTTGGCTAAGCGGTTAAAGGAGACAACATTATGGTTATTAATGAACGTTTGACATCAACCAGAGTGCCACCTCAACTCATGGCGGAAAATTTGAGTTTATCTTATGGGAAACAGCGAGCCTTTGATGAAGTTAATCTAACGGTTCACGCTGGGGAAATTACAGCGCTGATGGGTCCTTCCGGATGCGGGAAAAGCAGTTTTCTTCACTGTTTGAATCGGCTTCAGGAGTTGATTCCCAATACTGTCTTGCAAGGAAAGGTTTATTTCAATCAAAGTGAGATTCAAACGTTTCCCCCTCTAGAATTGCGCCGCCGCGTGGGAATGTTGTTTCAAACCCCGAGTCCGTTTCCCTTCTCCATTCTCCGCAACTTAACCTTTCCCTTGCGAGAACATGGGGTGCGCGATCGCGCTCAACTGGATGAAATCGTCGAAACTTCCCTGCAACAAGTGGGATTGTGGGAGGAAGTGAAAGATCGCTTGCAAGCGCCTGCCCTTTCCCTATCAGGCGGTCAGCAACAGCGTCTTTGCTTAGCGAGAGCGTTAGCCCTAAAGCCAGAAGTTTTGCTGATGGATGAACCCTGTAGCGCCCTTGATCCTCTGGCTAGTGAGGTAGTGGAAAACTTAATTACGCAGTTGCGAGGAGATTACACACTGGTGGTTGTCACCCATAACTTGGCGCAAGCGCAACGAATTGCCGATCGCGCGGGATTGTTTTGGTTGCAGGAGGGAACGGGCAAATTGATTGAATTCGGCGAGCGCGATCGCGTTTTTGATTGTCCCCAACACGCTCTTACCAAAGCCTATATTAGCGGTCAACGGGGGTAAACTGCTCCAACCGACGCTTCAGTAGAGGAAGTGGCTAGCTTGCGCGTTGGCCTTGGGTGCCGAATAAATTGGCTCGGGCTATTTCATCCAGGTTGCTGGGATTAACTGTCTGATCCGAGAGCAAGTTAAGTCCCCGTTGCACTGCCGATCGCGCGTAGATGGCCTCGAACCAGCGCTTGAGATGCGGGTAATCGTCTAGAGATTGGCCCTGCTTCTCGTAGGGAACAATCCAGGGAAATATCGCAATATCGGCAATGGAGTAATCCCCAGCAACATAATCGGACTGGGCCAATTGGTCCTCAACAACACCATACAGGCGCGCAGCTTCTTTTGTGTAGCGCTCGATCGCGTAGGGAATCGACTCCGGCGCATACTGGCGAAAGTGATGAGTTTGGCCTAGCATAGGGCCCACATTGCCCATTTGAAACATGAGCCACTGAATAACGCGGTAACGAGCGCGAGGATCGCTAGGCAGCAAGCGACCGGTTTTTTCCGCTAAATAAAGCAAGATCGCCCCAGATTCAAACACCGAATAAGGTTCGCCGCCTGGCCCGTCCGGGTCAACAATCGTCGGCATTTTAGCATTGGGATTGAGCTGGCGGTATTTAGGAGTAAACTGATCCCCAGCTAAGATGTTCACCGGTTGCACCGTGTAGGGCAACGCCAGCTCCTCCAGCAGTATGGAAACCTTATGACCGTTCGGCGTAGGCCAATAATACAGCTCGATAGAAGCATTCATTACCCGATTCCTCCTTCAAAATACAAGAAAAACAAGTCGATTTGTGCCATTGACATTTCCATCTTAGAAGCAGATAAGGAAAGTCACCCTTGGCTGTGGCCTATTGCTAAATAGGCACCCCCGACTAGGGATGCCTCAGAATCGGTCTTTATCTTAATTACTCGGTTTGACAAATTTGCCCATTAAATGGCGAAATGTAGTTTCCCCCATTTTGCCCGGCTTCTTGCCATGGGTCTGATTGTCGGCATGATAAGCTATGCCCATCATGTCATAATCATTGTTAGCGGGAACTTGAACCGTAACAGTGGCGTTGCCCTCACTATCAGCTCTAAAGGCGTTATTTTCAACACCGCCGGCAGGCCCCATTGCTTTCCCGACCAGTTGATCTTTAATCCACCAAGCCGTATAGAGGCCATTGGGCACTAAGCCGCTGGCTTCTATTTTGACAGTATAGGTATCGCCACTAACCTCAGTAACCGTAACATTGGCTTGGGCATTCTTCCATTGTTGTTCGGTAAAGCCTTCCGGTGTCCCGCTTCCTGCTGTGGCACTTAATTGCGTGGAAGCAGCTGCAATCAGAGTATTTTCAGTTTGGGCAATGTCTGGATTTTTCTGAGCAGAGAAGGCACTTCTTGCTTCTTGGGCAAATCCTAGCGTTAATCCGCCAAGACTTGCAGTTGCCATCAACGCCAGCAAGGATTTTTTCAGGTTGAAATTGGTGTAGTTAGCCATGGTGATTTAGAAGTTAATACTTAACTTATTGCTTCACTTTTTATAATCCCCTGCTTACCTGAGAAAATCCTGAATGCGATCTAAACGTAAGGTAAATTTATCTACAATTGCCACAACTGTTTGAAAAATTGATCTTTTGGCTAGAGGAACAGCAATCAAGAGAAGATAGAAAACCATGATCGAGAATTAATTTTAAGGCCGTAAAAACGCCTAGCCAAGGGATAACAGCAAGGCAAGTTACCAGTAAACTGAGTTGAATGATGCCGTTGGGATTAATGTCTATCATCAAGATCTCCACTATTTCTTGTTTGTGGGGTAAAGGAATGATTAATGTTGCTGTTTTGCGATTGGAAGCGAGCCGCTAAGTGAGAATATGACAAGCATAAAGAAGTAAGGAAAGGGGTAAGAAAAACTCTTACCCCGCAAGCTGTATCTACATGTATCTTCCTTCCCTTAATTATTACTGTGGAAGGAAAAACTAAATTCAAGCTAACCGTTTGCTGAAAAGGAAATAAGAATTTTCTGAAAAACCTGAGAAGACAACTGTTTCACTGATTTCAAATTGGCTTAAATGCCAATTTCATTTGGGGAAGTTGGAGAGGAGTCTCGGGGTTGAGAATTGTCATTATTGAAATATAACTCCCCACTGGAATAATCCGTTCCAAATGTTTCTGCTAGGTTCGCTACTTGCTGGAGGGCAGACCGAAAATCCGGTTTCTGTAAAGACGTAAGCGGATGCAAGAATGCAGCAACAACCACACCTTGTTGATTAATGGCATAACGGGCATCGAGAGCGCTATGATAATTGGCAACCATCATCTTGAACAGTTGCTTGGAAGACAGTTCTTGAGCTTGGGTAATTGGTGCAACAATGCGCATTCGATTATGTTTTTCATTAGCAACAACAACCATGGAACGGCCTTGAAGTTGAAATCGCCATTGTTGTTGATTGGTGCGATTGACATTATTCGCTTCTTGGCGAAGGATTGTATTGAGCGACTCCAAGGTCATGGTTTGCAATTCCGCAGATGGTTGCGCTTGGCGTTGAGCCAATAATAAAGCTTGATTTTCACTCAGCAAAGGGAATAGAAAACCGATTGTACTACCAAAAGTTGTCCCTAACCAACGGGAAAATTGATGTTTGCTTAGTAACATTGATTTGAAATGCTAGCTGTCTTTTTGAGAATAATTTCCTTGCCTTAAAATGGAATGAGAAATATTCAACTCACCTTATAAATTAGTCATCACTAAACTCATCATCGCTTCACGATTGCGAAGAATCAGCTCGCCAAAAATGAGCATTCCCACTAAAATAAACAGAATGCCCATACTGCGTTCCAATGCTTTTTGCGAAAGATAGTTGGCAACCATTGAGCCCAATTGGGCCCCAATTAAAACGCCCGGTGCGGTAAAAATCACTAAACTCAAAACTGTATCAAGGGTTTCTCCCCCGGCTTGGGCAAATTGAACAACGTGACCAATGGATGCGGTTAAGGCGGTAATGGCAACAATAAACACACTAGTGGCAACAGCCACTTTACTGGGAACACGGCATCGTTGAATCAGAAAAAAGCCATTAATTTCTCCCAACCCAGTGGAAACCATCCCAATAAATAATCCGCCAATGGTAATGAGCAATCGCCCTTCTGTGCGATTGGCAATTCGATAGCAAAAGGTTTCCCCGGTATTAGCCGTCAGGCAAGTTTGCGGTGCCTTGCCTTCCGATTGAGCATTCTTTTGATCCAGCAGTTCAACTGTCTCTTGTTCTGGAGAACGCAGAAAACTAGTGGCAATGACAAACAAGCCAACACTTAAAATGGCTTTGAGAATATCAGAGGGAATAAAACTGGCAATCCAGGTTCCGAACAAAGCACTGGGAATGCTAACCATTAACAACATTCTTCCCAAGTTGTAATCAATTAAGCCTTTTTTGATATAAGCATATAAACCGCTGCTAAAGCCAAAGACTTCTGTTATTAATCCGGTGCCAATTGCGACTTCGGTTGGCAATTTTAATCCCAAAATAAATAAAGGCGTAAAAAAAGTGGCTCCTTCGACGCCGGAGGCCATAGCAATCGTCGCAATCAGAATCGAAATCGGAAACGTATACCAGTATTCTAAATCCATTGGAATTGCATTTTTATCGACGCTTTTAATTGTAAAAACGCTTAAATTAATTTTACTGAAAATACAAAATTAACTTATTTTCAGGATTAATTCAGTTGATTTTAATGTTTATCGGACAGTGTAGAAAAATAAGGAAGTATGTAATATCATCAATAATTAGAAGTAATGACATTTTTACCTTCATCTCCCAATGCCAGTTTAATGGAAATTTTTCAAAATTATCCTGACTTATCAAAATCGATTCATGAATTTGCTCAGGAATTAATGCGCGGGGATTCTCCCTTTACCCCTGCCCAACGGGAATTAATTGCGGCATTTGTTTCTTCGCAAAACGGATGTGAATACTGTCGCGATTCTCATACTGCTACGGCAACTCAATTAGGACAGCCAGAAGGCTTAGTTCAGGAACTGGTTCAAGATATTGAAACGGCTAATATCGACCGAAACCTGAAACCGGTGTTGCGTTACGTGAAGAAACTCACTTTAACGCCGAATGAAGTGAAACAAACCGATATCGATGCTATCTTATCGATGGGATGGGATGAAACAGCAGTGGTTCATGCCAATTTAGTTTGTGCCTTCTTTAATTTAATGAACCGTTGGGTGGAAGGCTTAGGTATCGAAAGCAACCCCAAAGCTGTGAGTCAAGCGTCCCACCATTTATCTCGTTACGGTTATCAAGGGATTGTAGATGTGGTTAGCAAGACATAACAAAAGACGAGAATATTGGGTGGCTAGCGGGTTTGCCAATTGAATCCGAGGATCCCTCATGAGCTGGCTGGAAAAACTGCAACCGCTGCTCATTTTATTGTCAGCTGCTATCGGACTGCTGTTGGCACGTACAACTAGTATTGCTCAGTTAGCTGAGGCCGCGATCGCGCCTCTGTTAATTGTTCTCCTCTACACGACTTTCTTACCTATTCCGTTACAACAGTTTGGGCGTGCTTTTCGCAATCGTTCTGTTACCGTTGCCAGCCTAACCTTGAATTTTGTCTGGACTCCCTTATTGGCTTGGGGGTTGGGAGCGCTATTTCTGGCAAATGCGCCTGATTTGCGCTTAGGCTTATTGATGTTGCTGGTAACTCCTTGTACAGACTGGTACTTAGTCTTTACAGGCATCGCAAAAGGAGATGTCGCTCTAGGGAGTGCCCTATTACCGCTCAATGCCATTTTGCAACTTGTACTGCTTCCCTTTTATCTGTGGGCGCTAGCAGGATCGTTTGTCGCGTTAGCACCGAAAACGTTACTAATCAGTATGACGCTAGTTTTCCTATTGCCGTTAGGACTAGCCATACTCACTCGGCAGGGCATTAGACACTGGTGGAATGAACTATTATGGCAAGCTATCCTTCCCTATATTGAAAGGGGACAGCTAGCAACACTTAATGTTGCGATTATTGCGATATTTGCCGCTAAAGGCGAGGTGTTGTTGCAACAGCCTGCGATTTTACTCAAGTTGTTGCCACCACTCGTACTATTTTTTATCCTGAACTGGGGACTTAGTCAATGGCTTGGCCGTCGTTTTAAGTTGTCCTATCCGCAACTGGCTTGTCTCAGTTGCACCACCCTAGCCCGCAATTCTCCCGTCGCGATCGCGATCGCTGCTTCAGCTTTTCCTCACCGACCGTTAATTTCCCTTGCCTTAGTTGTCGGGCCGCTGATTGAATTGCCGGTATTGGCACTGGTATCACAAGCATTGTTGCGTCAACAAAGTTGACACTCTCACCGCTATACCGAAGGTTAGCGGGAGATTCTTGCTTCTACTCCACTTAACTAGACAATTCCAAAGATGAAATTATCCCCGTCAGACCGAATCCACAAGCATTTTAGTTTTACTTCCACGATCTGCCCGACCGCAGAAGGATTTGAATTTTGTTTGGTTGTGATGACCTTGCTCTTCACAGCTTTAAGTTGGTCGAGACCCGTCACAATTACATTTTCGAGGGTGATATTTGTCGCGAGGTACTCTCTTGGGGAGGTCAATTCCTGAAATATCTTACGCGCATTACCACTTTTATTAATATATCACAATTTAACAAGATTAAGGATGTCCTAGCGGAATGCAAGTTAGTTGGACACAATTCATCTGCCCGTTAACCCTAACGGGTATAACGGAGCGGAGCTTTAGTGAGCATCCTCTTGCGTCATTAAGATAGAAGCATTTTTCAACTTTTCGATCGCGATTGATTGACGAGTGATTGAATATTGCTCAAACAACAACTTCCCTGCGGATTATTCACCTCACAGCCACAACGCTTCGCTTTAACGTGAGCCATAATTGATGCAACCGCGCTGCTTTCTCCGGAATTTTCTATTTCTTCACGGATAGCTTGGCGCGTCCAACCAAAACAATAACAGACTGGAACGGTTTCCGCACTATTTTTTTGGAAAACAGGAACCTTTAAATCACTAGTTGTAAAAACTTGCCCCTCCGCTGAAAAATAGACAACTGAACAATTATAACTGTTACAAAATCGGTAATTAGCATTAGGATTTAATTGTTCTAATGCCTTTGGTTTTAATAAACTCTTGAGAGTAATTAAGGAGATCGTTTTGCCTTTTGTGGCATCTTGCGGACAGATTTTTTCGCCATTAGAGTTCGAGTTATCTGCTTGATAAGAGCAACAGGGATCACTCATTTTTTTCTCCTTTTTTTTATCTGAATTATTCCCACTTAAGAATGCTATACTCAACGTTGGCAACGGATACGAAACCTTAGATTAAGCAATCCTGCCGCTATTAATCCTACAACTCCAAAATAAGCAATGATGGGATTGATAAAGAGAAACACAAATAGGATCAGACTGCTGATGGCAGCGAGAAGCAATGCCCAAGGTTGACCATGACGACGCATGCCGGAATAAAGTCCCCATAGGGCAATAACTAGGAAAATTCCCAGTAGAGGCAATAAAACGGCATCATTGATTAGAAATCCTAAACCGATCGCGCTGAGAAGGGAAAGGAGTGCCGGGAATCCTAAACAGCAGAGTGCTGAAAAAATTGAACCTCCGATACCGATTTTGTCAGCATATTTAGTTCAATCCGCTCGCCCATTTCGAGCGTTGCAATCTCGCCGGCCCGAACCA
>JBDGQV010000070.1:18500-25374 GCA_042218725.1 Halothece sp.
TTCGTCCAGCATTAGAAACGGATCCAAGTGAGATAGATGCGGTGTTCCGATCAAGCGCGTTAGCTTAACCCCTTCGCCATCGGAAGTTGGAACGCCTTGGCAGATGTTGCGTACTGGGCGTGGAATTTGAGTTGTCGTCGTTTCCATAGCTTTCTCCGAATCTCGGTACATGGGAAGCAAATCAGCTTATTATAAACATTAAGTATATTGTTCTACCAATTCTTGTAAACTTCCAACGTTAACGCCTTGACCAATTAATTCCACTTGCCATTGCTCATTATTCTCTGTTTGACGATAAATTTCAGCGAGAATAATTCCTGTTTTCGATTTACAACAATCATCCTCCGATAAACAATAACGAGCAATTTCCATTTCATGTTCTATATCCACTAATCGGATATAAGCATTTTTGACTTGTCCTAAATTTTGTCGTCGCGCACCGGCTTCATAGATATTAGCAACAATCAACAACTTTTGAATTCGTTTTGTTACTTGCGGCAATGTTATTAAAATTTGTTCTTTATCATTGATGTCTTCTTCTTCATCATCCTTTTCAGTTGCATTAGCAACAATATGTTCGCCGGTTTGATTATCGCCTAAGTGACTGATTGCCCCTGAAGGATGAGTTAAATTGCCATAATAAACCACATCAGTACTTTTTTCCAATTTGCCTTCTTCATTTAGACATAAGGCAGAAATATCTAAATCAAAATCCGATTGAAATAACTTTTTCCAACCTGTTTGAGGCATTAGTTCCCAACCTAGCCCGCAAAGCAACGCATTTAAACCAGGAGCTTGTTTTTTTAGAGAAAAACGTTGTCCGGTCGTTAATTGAATTCCCATCTGATGACTCGATATTATAATGACTGACTACTGTATTAGTCTAAACAAGCTGACCTTAATTTTTGATTAATTGGCAATAACAATGTTATGTGATCGGTAAGAATTTGAACTAAACGCCAATTGTTGGGTTGGTAAGAAATGGCGCTATAACCGAATGAACGACGGGCAAGCTGCGAACTTATTTGCTTTGCTGAACAAATGGCAAGTCATCGGAAGAACTCGTTTCGGTTGCTTCTGCCGCTTCCTTTGCTTTGAATAAACGCCATTGCGTCACGGTGGGGCCAAATAATTCAAACACCACTGTGGTACTAACAACAATCGATACTAAAAACTGACCTAGACCGGGAAAATGTTCCAAGGTAAGTACTGCCAACCCTAAAGAAACACCAGCTTGGGGAAATAAACTCCAACCGATATTGTCTTGCACGACTGAATCCGCATTCACCCATCGCGCTGCAATAGCGCCGCCAATAATAAAGCCAAGACAACGCGCGAGTACATACAAGAAACCAATGAGGCCGAGACTTGCAAGAGCGGATACGTCAAGTTCACAACCGGCTAGTAAAAAGAAAATGACCAAAAAGGGTTCACTCACTTCTTCAATCATGGTAAAGATGTTGTTCTTAGGTTGAGCGCGGTTTTTGGCAACCGTTGCCCCTAAAATAATACAAGCGAGGAGATAAGAAATTTCCAATTGATAGGCTAAGCCAGCACAGAGAAGAAGAAAGCCGGTAATTTCCAATAAACTCGGTTTGCCTTTTTTTAGCTTTCCCGCTAGACGGGCCATGGGCCAACCAATTGCCAAACCTAAAATAAAGGCGCCGCCGATTTCCCAAACTCCTGATAGGATTTCTGTTGCGGGATTGCCAGCCCCAGCAATCACCTCGGCAGCAACTAACAAAATACTAAATAGGGTAATGCCCAAAACGTTATCCACGGCTAGGACGCGAACAATGGTATCGGTAAGAGGTCCTTTGGAATTGGTTTCGCTAATGACATCAAGGGTTGCTGCCGGTGCCGAAGCAGGGGCTAATCCTGCTAATAACAACGCTAAAACAAGGTCATCTTGAATCAGATAAGCAACGGTAAATACTAGTATTGCGGCAACAATGGTTTTTCCCAAAGAAATACCAAAAATTCTGGGACCGCTTTTGAGTAAATCAAAATTAATAAAGGTTTCCCCTAAGCGAAATGCAATCATTGATAGAGCAATGTAAGACATGATAGGAAACAGTCCCACAATTTCATCAGGAACCACATTCAATCCGGATGGACCGATAATAATGCCGGAAATCACTAGTAGTGTGACACGAGGAAGACGAAGATAGCGAGCAATGGCATAGGCTCGGCCCCCAAACATCAAAAATAAACCAATAACTAGAATATTCGGGAGTTCTGCAACTTCTGCCGATTCGATTGTTTCCATAATTTGATTTGTCTTCAGCAACTTTGTTTAAAAAGGGCAAAAATGGATTGTCTGAAGGCAGAAATATCCAAATTAAATCAAAGTTAAATAACTTTTTCCCATTTTTTGAGGCATTAATTCCTAATCTAAACCGCAAAGCAATGCATTTAACCTAGGATTTTTTCTTTCAAGAAAAGCGTTGTCCTAAGGAAATATGCCTGAGAAAAATTAAGCAACGATATTGCTACCTCTCCAGAATCCCTTGTTTTCCTTATTTGGGCAATGTGTCATCTGAAAATTAATTTCTACTGAATTAATTATTAAAAAAGTTTAAGGTAAAAATTATCAGAAAAAAATGATTTGAAATTCGTTAAATCAAAGCGTAGCGGCTTAGGAAGCGTCAATATCATCAATACCAGCAGTGATATGAGAAGAATTATAATTAAATTTCAAAGTGATCTCAGTGATTTCTCAGCAATAACTAATTTCCATTGCGTTGAATTAAACTAACTGCATCGATGAGTTAGAAACGGAGGAAATTGCAATGGCAGTAGAGTATGATGTCGTAATTATTGGCGGCGGTTCTGGCGGTTTAGTGGTTGCCAGTGCTGCAGCACAATTGAATGCCAAAGTGGCGCTAGTGGAAAAAGACCGTTTAGGCGGTGACTGTCTCTGGTTTGGTTGTGTTCCCAGCAAATCTTTTCTCCATGCCTCCCGAGTTGCTCATGAAGTAAAAAATAGTTCTCGCTTTGGCATTTATTCCACGCCCCCCGATATCCAATTTTCCGAAGCCATGGGTCATGTGCAACAAGCCATTAGCAACATTCAACCGAATGATTCCCCAGAACGATTTGAAAGTTTAGGGGTGGAAGTAATTTTTGGTGAAGGGGAATTCAAAGATGAAAGCACTTTCACGGTTAATGGGCGAGATTTACAAGCCCGCGCCTTTGTCGTTTCTACCGGTTCCCGTCCCAAAGTGCCGCCCATTGAAGGCATTGAACAAGCAGGATTTTTAACCAACGAACAAGTCTTTTCTCTAAAAGAACGTCCCGAATCCTTAGCCGTGATTGGGGCAGGTCCCATTGGGTGTGAATTAGGGCAAGCCTTTCATCGGTTAGGGTCACAGGTAACCATGATCTCCAGTCGCGATCGTATTCTTCCCAAAGAAGATCCCGAAGCTGCCAAAGTTGTAGAAGAACAACTGGAAGCGGATGGCATCAATCTTGTAAGAGGGAAACGGGCACAGAAAGTAGAAGTGATTGACGGGAAGAAACATCTTTGGGTGGGCGATGAAAAAGTGGTTGTGGATGAAATTTTAGTCTCCTCTGGGCGTGTTCCCAATGTTGGTTCCCTAAACTTAGAAGCAGCCGGGGTCAACTATAACCATCAAGGCGTCGCGGTCAACCAAAAACTGCAAACGTCCAACAAACGCATTTATGCCTGCGGCGATGTTATTGGCGGTTATCAGTTTACCCATGTCGCTGGCTATGAAGCAGGGATTATTGTTCAAAATGCCTTATTTTTCCCCTCGGCCAAAGCAGACTATCGGGTCATTCCTTGGGCAACTTTTACCGAACCGGAATTAGCCCGTGTGGGGTTAACAGAAGAACAAGCCAGAGAACGCTACGGCAATGAGTTTGAAGTTCTCAAACAAGAGTTTGCAGACGTAGATCGCGCCCAAGCCGAAGGGGCGACAGAAGGCTTTGCCAAAATTATTGCCACGCCCAAAGGACAAATTTTAGGGGCGCATCTAGTTGGGCCGTCTGCCGGGGAACTTATCCATGAAATTATTTTAGCAATGAAGAATCAGTTGCCCGTTTCTGCCCTAACCGGAATGATTCATATTTATCCCACTCTCTCGGAAGTGAATAGCAAAGCCGCCCTGCAACTGAAGAAACGCAATTATGCCAAAAACGAGTTTTTACAGAATAGCTTGCGCAGACTGTTCGGTTTCTTGCGTTCCATTGCCTAATCCGCTGTCAAACGGTTGAAGTAACTTGGAATCAGGGCTTAATCGATTGGATTGATAACTGCTTATTTGTAATCAAACATGACATCCCAAATTTTAATTGTTGAAGATGAAACCAAACTTGCCCAATTTATTGAGTTGGAACTGAAATCTGAAGGGTATGAAGTGATAACCGCAACCAACGGGTTTGACGGATTAACGCAAGCAAGAGAATCTTCTCCCGATTTGCTGATTCTAGACTGGATGTTGCCTGGCATTTCCGGATTGGAAATTTGTCAGCGATTGCGTCAAACCGGGAGTATGGTTCCTGTTATTATCTTAACGGCCAAAGATGAAACCAGCGATCGCGTGGCAGGATTAGATGCCGGCGCCGACGATTATGTGGTTAAACCGTTTAGTGTTGAAGAGTTATTAGCCCGAATTCGCGCCCATTTGCGCCGCACCCAAGAAGAAGAGACAGATATCCTGCAATTTCAGGACTTAAAACTGAATACTAGCACGCGAGAAGTGTATCGGGGCGATCGCGCGATCGAGTTAACGGCTAAAGAATTTGAACTGCTGCGTTATCTCCTTAACCATTCCCGTCAAGTCTTAACCCGCGACCAAATTTTAGAACAGGTGTGGGGCTATGATTTTATTGGGGATTCCAATATTATTGAAGTTTACATTCGCTATTTACGATTAAAACTGGAAGCAGAAGGAGAATCGCGTTTAATTCAAACCATGCGCGGTGTCGGCTACGTGTTACGGGAATGATTCTCTAGTCTAGTTATCCATCCTTGTTGATCTATCTTCTCCTGATTGCTGTTTTTCCAGCCGAAAAATAGATACCTCAAACGGTTGCAACAACTGAGGCAGGGGAATGATCTCGCCCGAAGTCAAATGGGTGGATAATAAGACTTGCCAAGATTGATTGGGGATGGCGCGATCTCGATCAAAATTCTTTTCGTAAGAGAAATTAATTGCGACTAACACTGTTTCTGATACCGTTTCTCGCAAGTAAGCCAAATGTTCGTAGGGATAATGAATCAGCGGCTGCCAACTCCCTTTTCTTAACGCTTCACTGTTTTTGCGAAGCTGAATTAGCGCCCGATAGAAATTTAAGATGGAATTTTGGTCGGCTAATTCCGTCTCAACATTGACGGTTTGATAGTTATCATGTACCGGCAACCAGGGAGTAACCTCTTTACCGAAACTAAATCCGGCATGGGCAGAAGTATCCCATTGCATTGGGGTGCGGGTGCCATCTCGCGAGGGCAAACACTGTTCATCCAAACATTTGATGGCCGCCTGATCTTGTGCCTGTTCAAGGGGAATATTCTCATGATTGACCATCCCCAATTCTTCCCCATAATACAAAATCGGTGTCCCGCGAATGGTTAGTAAAATGGTTGCCGAAGCTTTCGCGATCGCGACGGTATCCAGACATAAGCTGCATTCCGCCCAACGGGAAAGATGTCGGGGCAGATCATGGTTATTGAGGAAATAAACCGGCCAACCCCCTTCCGGCGTTAAATATTCTTTTTTCTCAATTTCTCGTTGAATATAACCGGGATACCAAGGGCTTAAAGGAAACTCAAACGTTAAGGGAAGATGCAGCTCATCATTATTAACTCCATGAAAAATTAGCGAATCGTACAGACGGTTATCAATAAATGTTTCGCCAATTAAAAGCCGTTCATCATATTCGTCAATAATGCTTCTAATTTCTCGAATAATTTCATGATTTTCCGGCAAATTTTTGTCATAAATATGGTATTGTTCATCGTATCTTTGGCCGCTGGTTTCAAATTTAGCAGGATTATTCCGAAAGGATTTATCTTGACTATAAACACTGGAAGCATCAAGACGAAATCCATCCACGCCTAAATCCAACCAATAGCGAATGACATGATAAATAGCAGCTCTGACTTCTGGATTATGCCAATTTAAATCCGGTTGATTGGGATTAAACGCATGATAATAGTATTGTTCCCGATTTTGGTCATAAGTCCAAGCACTTCCCCCAAAATAAGACAGCCAATTATTGGGAACACCGCCATCTGGTGCCGGGTCATGCCATAAATACCAATCGCTTTTAGGATTATAACGGCTCGATCGCGACTCGACAAACCAAGGATGTTGATTCGAAGTATGATTAATCACTAAATCGAGAATTACTTTAATATTTCGTTGATGGGCTTTTTCTAATAACGTTTTGAAGTCATCAAGGGTTCCAAAGGTATCGCAAATTTCATAATAATTGCTAACATCATAGCCATTATCAAACATGGGCGATTGATTAATGGGAGATAACCAAATCGCATCAATGCCTAAACAGGTTGCTAGATAATCCAGACGTTGAATAATCCCTGGTAAATCGCCAACGCCATCCCCATTGCCATCAGCAAAACTTAAGGGATAAATTTGATAAATACAACTATCTTTCCACCACTCCGATTCTCTAATGAACATAACTCATACCATTGTGACCGATTAAAATCAAAAGTAATTACTTAACTGAATGCAATTAAAACTCGTTCAAATTTATTGATCTTGACTAACATATTTCAGATTGGATTCCGATTCCGGTAAAACTGAATTAACCGCTTCAGAACTTGATTTCAGAGAACTGGTTAGCAACCCGTTAATCGTCGCCGTAACTGGAACTGCTACCA
>JBDGQV010000071.1:0-17079 GCA_042218725.1 Halothece sp.
TTCACGTACCGTTCTGGAGCCGAGCAGAGGAGGGCAACCTCCCTGCTTAGGTAACAGCGTCAATAGAATACAGTTGCAATCACAAAAAAGGAGATGGGAAACAAACCCACCTCCTAATTCATTCAATCCCTTATTTGATTGAATTACTTATTTTTGCAATTGGGGAGTATATTGTTCTTTTTCGGGAATATCGGTGTATTCGGAAAGAATTTTGCGGAACTCATCCCCATCAATGGTTTCTTTCTCAATCAGCAGGTCTACTAACCGGTCAATAGCGACCCGATTGTCGCGGATAATCTGACGAGCATTTTGGTGGCACTGTTCGACAATTTCTCGAACTTGTGAATCAATGCGAGAAGAAATTTCTTCGGAGTATTCGGAACGATTTAAACCGCCACCGAGGAAGACTTGACTATTTTGCTCTTCCAAAGACATGGGGCCGAGATCCGACATGCCAAAGCGTGTGACCATTTGCCGAGCCATGTTGGTAAGCTGTTGCAAGTCACCGCCAGCACCAGAGGTTACTTCGGCATCGCCAAAGACTTCTTCTTCTGCAGCACGGCCACCTAAAGCACCGGTAATACGGGCTTTCAATTGAGCACGCGAGACGAGAGTTTGCTCTTCACTGGGGGTAAACCAGGTTAAGCCTTGCGCTTGTCCGCGAGGAATGAGGGTAACTTTCTGCACGGGATCGTGATCTTTGAGCAAAGTGCCGATAATGGCGTGACCGAGTTCGTGATAAGCAATTAAGCGCTTGCTCTTGCTATCCACTAACGGTGTTCCTTCCATGCCCGCGACGACGCGATCTACGGCATCGTCAATTTCAGCTAAGGTAATTGCTTCCTTGCGACGACGAGCCGTTAAAATAGCAGCCTCATTGAGTAAGTTTGCTAAATCAGCACCGGTAAATCCAGGTGTCCGTCGAGCAATGGACTCTAGAGAAACATCGGGATCTAGCTTCTTATTGCGAGCATGAACATTGAGGATGGAAACCCGTCCTTTGACGTCAGGGGCATCCACAGTAACTTGTCGGTCGAAACGTCCGGGACGCAACAGGGCTGTATCGAGGACATCAGGACGGTTCGTCGCAGCAATAATGATAATGCCCGTATTGCCTTCAAATCCGTCCATTTCAGTTAGCAACTGGTTGAGGGTTTGTTCCCGCTCATCGTTGCCGCCGCCGATACCAGCGCCCCGTTGACGGCCAACGGCGTCAATTTCATCAATAAAGATGAGACAGGGAGCATTTTCTTTGGCTTTTTTGAACAGGTCACGGACGCGAGAGGCGCCGACGCCAACAAACATTTCCACAAATTCCGAGCCAGAAATACTGAAGAAGGGAACCCCGGCTTCACCGGCAATGGCTTTTGCCATTAAGGTTTTTCCGGTTCCAGGGGGACCCACTAAGAGAGCCCCTTTTGGAATTTTGGCGCCAACTGCGGTAAACCGTTCCGGCTGTTTCAGGAAAGTAACAACTTCTTGCAGTTCTTCTTTGGCTTCTTCAATGCCAGCGACATCATCGAAGAGCACACCCGTTTTCGCTTCCATTTGGAAACGTGCCTTAGACTTGCCAAAGTTCATGGCTTGTCCGGGACCGCCTCCTCCTTGGTTGGAGCGACGGAAGAGGAAAAATAATGCCCCAATGAGTAACACTGGGAAAATCAGATTGCCTAAGAAGCCCCAAATGGCACCATTATCTCCATTATCATGGGAATCAATTTCGACATCGGCTTCTCGCATCTTGGTAATTAATTCTGGGGCCTCTTCGGGTAAATCAACCCGATAGCGTTGAACATTACCATTGAGTTGCGGGTCGCTGGCTTGCACGATCGCGGTTCGGCCGTTATCGTACAGATCCACTGCTTGTACCCGGTTGGACTCTAAATAGTCCAGAAAACGACCATAACTAAGCCGGGTGTTAGCCCGATTGCCGCCAACATCTCCTGGGCTGGGAGAGAAGGTTCCCTGCCAGAGAAAGAAACCAACAACTAGAATTGGCAACGTCCAAAGTAATATTACCCGCCAAGGTAGTTTCATTTTTTAAGTCCTTTGCGTGTCTAACAATAATGTTTAAGTCAAGTTTTTTTGTATTGCCTCCCCTGTGGGAGAGAGTTTTAAGGATTTATAACCTTCTATTTTATCGTTTTGAGCTTCTTAACTTAACTTAACATATTTTTCAGGTTTTTATCAAAATCAAGAGCGCGCCTGCGCTGCCAGTTTCGGCAACACAAACGCGCTCCCTAGGTTCATTGGACAATTGGCGTGAGACAGAACTTAGTAAGTTTCCACGTGCCAACGTCCTGCTTTCTTCATACTCTTTTGGAATTCAGGCCAGTTGACGCCATGTTTTTCCGCTTCTGCGGAGAGTTCTTCGTCAATGCCATTTTCCATTCCTTTCAAACCGCAGATGTAGGTATGGGTATTTTCTTTTTGAATTAAGTCCCAAATTTCTTTGACCTGCTCGCCAACGCGGTTTTGGATATACATTTTCTTGCCGTCAGCGGTTTTTTGTTCCCGACTGAGGGCATAGGTAAGGCGGAAGTTATCGGGGAATTCTTTTTGCATTTCCTCCAATTCTTCCCGATACAGGATATTTTCTTGGTAAGGAACCCCAAAAATTAACCAGGCAAAGCCGTTAAATTTGTAATCATCATGCTGTTCTTTGAACATCCGGCGCAAGTAAGCGCGATAGGGGGCAATACCAGTTCCCGTTGCCATCATAATAAGTGTGGCATTGGGATCTGATGGCATCAGCATTTCTTTGCCGACAGGACCGGTAATATTGACCTCTGCTCCTTCTTCTAGGTTGCACAAATAGCTAGAACAGACGCCATAAATGGTTTCCCCAGTTTCAGGATGCTGATAAACTAGCTCCCGAACACATAAAGAAACAGTGTTGTCATCCCCATAATCCCCATGGCGCGTGGATGCAATGGAATATAAACGCAATTTATGGGGCTTGCCGCGATCATCGGTACCGGGGGGAATAATCCCAATACTTTGCCCTTCTAAATACCGCAAGTCGCTGCCAGAGACATCAAAGGTGAGATGGCGGACGCGACCGATGCCTCCTTCTTTAACTAGTTCTCTGTTTTCAACACACTTGCCAATTAACGGATCTTTGGGTTTATAGGTATTAACTGGGACATCCGATTTGGGTTTGGATCTGGTTTTGGATTTTGAGCTGGATTTCGATTGGGCTTGGCTATCACTCATGGCTTGTTGATTGTCTTTGCTTTGTTTCGTGTTTGTCCCAGCCTGTTCTGAGTGATTATTCCCGTTCAGGGGCTTGATACTCACAATTTTCCCACCCATGCGAGTAATGCGTCGCATTTCTTGGTTCATCCGGTTATAGGGAACCGTAATGTAAACGCTGCCACTGTTACGGATTGGCGATTCTGATTGATCGGTCGCTTCGTTTTGTCGCAAACCAACAACTTCATAAACGAAGAACCGATTGGCATAATTTGTATTATTGTTGACAGTGTTCGATGACGGGATGGGACCGTACATGATTTTCTCTCTCCCAGTTTCTGTTTTAACTTATCTTACAAAAATTATCTAAAGATTGTTGCTCAAAAGAATGACTAATCTGATACCCTAACATTCCAATGCAACAAGGAACAGGGCATCAGGGGGTTCATTCCGGTCAATGACTGACAGTTTCGACTAAAGGTGTTTTTCTAGTTCTTCACTATATTGTTCGTAGGCTTTTGCTCCTACTAGGGTTTCCACCAGTTCCCCTTCTTTAAAGAACATCACTGCGGGAATGCTTTTAATTTCAAAGCGTTTGGCAACATCTTTGTGATCATCTAAGTCTAACTTGCAGACTTTGGCGCGATCGCTGTATGCTTCTGCCAACTGATCAATTAATGGGGAAACCAGTTTACAGGGGCCGCACCAAGTGGCTGTACAATCCACGACTAATACGGATTGGTTATCCTTGAGCTCATCAAATTCGGCTTCGTTCTGAATATAAGCAGCTTCTGCCACGTTAATCTCCAATTGTTTAAGTTTGATTAACCCCTACCGTATCAGATTCATGGCGCGATCGCGCTCGGTTTCTTTGTCAATTCCTCATCTATCTCAGCAATGGCGACATGCCGCGTTGAAGAAACTCCTGGTTTGATTGCTTCACAAGGAAGTCGATAGGCAATCTTGGTGCTTGGTTATTCCTTGTTCAGAAACTTGCGCAAGAACCAGAACCAACTAACAAATAAAAGAAAGTAAGAAGATAATTCATTGTTGCTATCATTGCTGCCAAATATTTTTTCTAATTGATGAAAAATTGCTACTTTAAAAAAATCTTTAAGCTTACTTATTTTATCCCTGGGATTGATTAAAATAAAAGTAGGAAAACACAAAAAATGATAGCCAAAAAGTGGGTCATTGGGAAGCTATATCCACCTAATGCCTAAAAATAGCACCTAAATAAAACATAAAAAATGGTGTTGGGTTCACTGCGTTCTCCCCCAATCACCTCACTAGCCAGGCTTCAATATTCCCATAAACTTACAGGAGAATTTGTAATGAGTGTTACCAATTTTTCAGAGCTTGAAACTCTCATTTCGGAAGTTAAACTGGCCCAGGCTGAATATGCCAACTATAGCCAAGAACAAGTAGATGCCATTTTCAAAAAAGCAGCATTAGTTGCCAATATGAACCGCATTCCCTTAGCCAAACTGGCAGTTGAAGAAACTGGGATGGGAGTTCCCGAAGATAAAGTCATCAAAAATCATTTTGCTTCTGAAATCATCTACAACAAATATAAACATGAAAAGACTTGCGGCGTCATTGAAGCAGACGGCCACTATGGCATTCACAAAATTGCTGAACCATTAGGAGTCCTTGCCGGAATTGTTCCCACCACTAACCCCACTTCAACTACGGTTTTCAAGGCATTATTGGCCCTAAAAACCCGCAATGCGATTATTTTTTCTCCCCATCCTCGTGCTAAACAATGCACCATTGAAGCGGCGAAAATTGTTCGTCAAGCAGCGGTAGAAGCGGGGGCACCGGCGAATATTATTGGTTGGATTGATGAGCCTACCATCGAGCTTTCTCAAGCTTTGATGCAACATCCCAGCATTAATTTAATTCTAGCCACCGGGGGACCGGGAATGGTGAAAGCCGCCTATTCTTCCGGAAAACCATCTTTGGGAGTGGGCGCTGGCAATACCCCTGCTGTCATTGATGAAACCGCCAATATTCAGATGGCAGTGAGTTCAATTTTAATCAGTAAAACCTTTGACAATGGGATGATTTGTGCTTCCGAACAATCTGTGATTGTCGTGGATGAAGTCTATGACGCCGTCAAACAAGAATTTATCGATCGCGGCGCTTATTTTCTCAGCCCAGAAGAAGCCGATCAAATCCGAGAGGTTTTAGTTGTTGAGGGGCGAATCAATCCGAAAATCGTGGGTCAATCAGTGGCCAAAATTGCTGAAATTGCCGGCATTCATGTGACAGATCAAGTTAAAGTCCTGATTGGAGAAGTAAGCGACATCAGCCTTGAGGAAGCATTTGCTCATGAAAAACTGTGTCCGGTGTTAGCAATGTATCATGCTCAGGACTTTGCCGAAGCAACTAAGAAAGGGCAACAATTAATCAGTCTGGGAGGGCGGGGACACACATCGGTTCTTTATACTGCACCGGAAAATCATGCTCGCATTTTGCATTTTGAAAGCATCTTAACTACAGGACGGGTATTAATTAATACTCCTTCTTCTCAGGGCGCGATCGGAGATTTGTATAACTTTAAGCTAGATCCCTCTCTCACCTTAGGGTGTGGCACTTGGGGAGGAAATTCGGTCAGTGAAAATGTTGCCCCGCATCACTTATTAAATATCAAAACCGTTTCGCAACGGCGGGAAAATATGCTGTGGTTCCGAATTCCCCCGAAAATTTATTTCAAATTTGGTTGTTTACCGGTGGCATTGCAAGAACTGCAAGGGAAAAAACGGGCTTTCCTTGTCACTGATCAGCCCTTATTTGACATGGGATTCCTCAAACAAGTCACGGAAGTCTTAGATGAAATCGGCGTGGAACATCAAGTCTTTTACGATGTTGAACCGGATCCGAAATTGGCAACGATTAATAAAGGGTTAGATGCCATGAACCGCTTTCAACCGGATGTGATTATTGCTTTCGGCGGCGGTTCCCCAATGGATGCGGCGAAAATTATGTGGTTAATGTACGAACACCCAGAAATTGAATTTGAAGGGGTTGCCACTCGGTTTATGGATATTCGGAAACGGGTGTATCAGTTACCGCCATTAGGGGAAAAAGCCATGTTGGTTGCCGTGCCCACCACGTCCGGAACTGGTTCTGAAGTGACGCCGTTTGCCGTGGTGACTGATGAGAAAACAGGGATTAAATATCCCCTTGCTGACTATGCCCTAACTCCCAATATGGCGATTATTGATCCGGAATTGGTCATGCATCTTCCGAAACGGTTAACCGCCTATGGTGGGATTGATGCTTTAACTCACGCTTTAGAAGCTTATGTTTCAGTGGTAGCAACGGAGTTCACCCAAGGGTTAGCCTTAGAAGCTGTGGAATTGCTATTTCAGTATCTTCCCCAAGCTTATAAGGATGGCGCTCATGATTCAGTGGCACGAGAGAAAGTCCATTATGCTGCGACCATTGCCGGCATGGCGTTTGCCAATTCGTTTTTAGGGATTTGTCACTCCCTGGCGCATAAATTAGGGGCAACCTTTCATGTGCCGCACGGGTTGGCCAATGCGTTGATGATTTCTCATGTCATTCGCTATAACACCACAGATGCGCCATTTAAACAAGCGATTTTCCCGCAATATGAGTATCCTCATGCTAAGGAACGGTATGCCCGGTTGGCGGACTATTTACAACTCGGGGGAGACACGTTGGATGAAAAGGTTGAAAACTTAATCGGCGCGATCGAAAATTTGAAACAAGAACTTGATATTCCTCTGACAATTAAAGAGACCTTGCAAGGGAATGATCGCGAGTTCTATGAAAAGCTGGAAACCTTGGCCGAACAAGCCTTTGATGATCAATGCACCGCCGCTAATCCTCGTTATCCACTGATTAAAGACTTGAAAGAATTGTATGTTCTTGCTTACCAAGGCTGTCGACTGGATAGTCAAATGTATCATTCTTCAGAGGAAAAAATGGCGGATTTTGTTGTGTAACTAACTTAATCCTGACAATTTGGAGTCTTAGCTAGATCTCAGCAAGGTAGAGATTGAAATAATTTTTAGTTTGGATTTAGTAAAAAAATCATCAACAATCCCTTCAAAGGTGAGGAACTAGCTAAGGTGTCTCTTGTAGACAGTCTTCTGTTAATGGTAAGATGCGAATTTAGTACCCAACATAAGACTAATTACTTATCACCCCTCTGGGCTAGTCAAGGGAAATTGCTCGGTTTGCTAAGTTGGCTTGATGTAATAGTAAACCGCCCTGGCGTTCCTCAAAACCTTAAGGCTATTGGGTTAAAAAATTTGTTTGATGACTCTAAATATAGGGAGAAACTATGAATACAGAATCTAATCGTGTGGTGTTAATCGGTGTTGCTGGAGATTCTGGTTGTGGCAAATCGACTTTTCTGCGTCGCCTCAAAGATTTATTCGGTGAAGAATTTATGACGGTCATCTGTTTAGATGACTATCATAGCCTTGACCGCAAAGGAAGAAAAGCAGCAGGCTTAACGGCACTTAATCCGAAAGCCAATAATTTTGACCTGATGTATGAGCAGGCGAAAGCCCTCAAAAATGGTCAAGCAATTGATAAACCGATTTATAATCACGAAACGGGAGAAATTGACCCGCCAGAACGGATTCAACCGAATAAGGTAGTCGTCCTGGAAGGGCTGCATCCTCTCTATGATGAACGCGTGCGAAACTTATTAGATTTCAGTGTTTATCTCGATATTAGCGATGAGGTAAAAATTAACTGGAAAATTAAGCGAGACATGGCCGAACGCGGTCATACCTATGAAGATGTGCTTGCCTCGATTAATGCTAGAAAACCTGATTTTACTGCCTATATTGAACCGCAAAAAGAATTTGCTGATGTGGTAATTCAAGTTCTTCCCACAGAACTCATTGAAGATAAAGAAAGCAAATATCTGCGGGTGCGTTTAATTCAGAAAGAAGGTGTCGAAGGCTTCAATACGGTTTACTTATTCGATGAAGGCTCTACCATTGACTGGCGCCCCTGCGGCCGCAAGTTAACTTGTGCTTATCCCGGCATTAAACTGTTCTATGGTCCAGATACCTACTACAGTCATGAAGTGTCTGTCTTAGAAGTGGATGGCCGCTTTGATAACTTAGAAGAAATGATTTATATTGAAAATCATTTGAGCAACACAGCAACCAAGTTCTATGGAGAAATGACCGAGTTGCTGTTGAAGCATCCTGATGCGCCGGGAGCGAATGATGGAACTGGACTCTTCCAGGTGTTAGTGGGCTTGAAGATGCGAGAAACCTACGAATTTTTAACCAAAGAAGAAGCCAAGGCTGCTGCCGCGGTATAGTTAAACGTCTGGAAATAACGTCTTGGAAACGCGTTGCGGGGGAGACATTCATACTCTCCCGCTATTTGTTGAATCATGTTACAACTAAATCATGGGTGATTGACCCTCACCTTGCTAGAGGGAAGTGATTCTCGCTTCTACGGGAGAATAATCATGTTGCGCTTTTGGCTAGTTTGCTTTGGAATTTTGTTTGTTATGGTGGAGTTATGGGAATGGTTGCAACAATTGACGTTGCCGTTTCCGATGTGTGTGATGGGAGGAATTAGCCTCGCGATCGCGTCGAATTTGAATTTTAAGTCAATTGCCTCTCACTCACCTCTGTTAAGCCTGTCTCAAGACGCTTCAGACTCGCAAGAGAAGAAATTGCCCCCGTTTTCCCAAGACTAATTTCTTTGTTTTTGTTTCATTTCTCCTAATTCTTGTTCCACTTCCCAGTTGCGGAATTGTTCTTCTAGCGGATCAAAAGCGCGATTATAGCTCGAATAATCGGTTTGTGTTGCATTCCAACTACTGGTGACCCCAGAATTGCTTCGTTGGGCTTGCGCTTCTTTTGCTTTTGCTTTGACTTGTTGTTGGCGTTCTCTAATTTGTTCGACCAATTCTCTCGCTTGTCGAATTTGCTCTTTTACGCCTTTCATTTGTCCCCAGCGTTGATTCCCTAAACGCAAGAGACTGGCTTCTTTTTCTTGCGCAGCTTGGGCTAAATCTTCTCGATTGGCCGCTCTAGCTTTATCAATTCTTTCATGCCATAATTTAATATCTTTGGCTAAGGAAAGGATTTCGTTTTCTAATTTTTTTTCTTGCTTTTGCAAGTTTAAAATTAAACGAATGGTATCTTTTTCTTGTTCTCGCAGTTGTTCTTCTAAGGCTTGTAATTCTAAGTGAGGATTTTTCTTTAAAAACTCGTCTAAACGGGTTTCCAAAAACTGTGTTAAGTCATCTAATAAACCCACTGCTTATACTCCTTATTTTGCTGATGTTGTCTGACCAACCGACATTGATTTTTTCTGACTATTTTTTTCAAATGTCGCTTTCTGATTGGCGATTGAAACTAATTTCCAATTGCTTCCTGGAATTGTTTCTCCTAACATAACGCGTTGGGTTGTCTCCTTCATTTTTAGTAACGCCGCCGAGTGATCGCCTAATTCTAATAAGCCCACCAAGGTATAATTGGGGAGTGGTGTCGTTTTTTCTGCGGTTGCATTTGCCTCAGGGCTTGGAGAAACATTCGTTGCTTCTTTTGTTGAGGGGGAAGGAGAGGGATTCTGTTTCGTTTCCGAAGTGGCTGAGGAGTTTGCTTTCGTGAAGTTGTTTGCCGGGGGTGAAGGTGCCGTATTGGTTGGTGATGGCGTCGGGGCAGCAGTAGGTTGCTGAGTCGCCGGAGGTGGCGGCGGAAGTGCCGGCAGAGAAGAAACAACGGTTGATTGATTGCGCTGAGGGGATTGCCTGGGTTGAACGGGTTGAACTGGCTGAATCGGTTGTTTTTTTGGTTCTGGTTGTTCAGCTCGCTTTTTCTCTCGATTAATTTCAGCCAACGCCCGTTCCATGTAGCTTAAAAATTTTTGATTGGAGTCAATTGCGGGTGGATTTGAACTCTTGGAAAGGCTAATTTGATTCGATAGTTGCGTCAAGTTAAACCCAGCCCATTTCTCTTCTTTTTGCAGGAAAAATAAAATGCCTAAAAATAAGGAACAAGAAGAAGAAAACACAATTTTATCCAAGTGACGTATCCACAGCGGCACTTGATCAGTTTCTTTTCTACGACGACGATAAGATTCGTCCGCAAAATCAGGAAAAGAAACGAACTCCTCGGGCGCTGGTTTCAATAAGGGATTTGAAGATTGATCTTGATGAGGAAAATTTCCTGCATCCCCCCAACTGGTTTTGCCTTGAGTATCCTGATATCCCTCAGTTGATTCTAAGGAAACATTTTGCTTGTTCTTTCCTTTGCAACTTTGAAAATCGTTGCCCTGTTCCAGCATTTGATCAATTTCTGTAAATAAGCTATTGATCATTTGATCCGCATTGGATTCAATTCGTTGGGGGCGATTGGAGACCGTCATAATTTCCTCTTGCCATGAGTTTTTACAAGTTTTCAAAAAGAGGGAGAGGAGGTAATGGGAAATTGTTTCAGAAATCAAGCGATCGCGCGTTGGGATTACAAAATGTTTTCTAATCCATATACCAGAGATTTTAATTCTGTGACTTTGCGAATCGCAAGGATTACTCCAGGCATATAAGCAGCGCGATCCGTGGTATCATGGCGAAGAGTATAGGTTTGCCCCTTGCCCCCAAAAATCACTTCTTGATGCGCGATTAATCCCGGCAAGCGAACGCTATGGAGATGAATATTATCATTGGCCAAGGCGCCGCGAGCACCGGCTAAGGTTTCTTGTTCATCCACTTGGGGAGGATTATAGGGGTTGTCTTTGCCGCTTAGCATTTGTGCTGTTTTAATGGCAGTTCCACTTGGGGCATCTGCTTTTTGGTTATGGTGGAGTTCGATAATTTCCACGTGATCAAAATATTTTGAGGCTTGAATGGCCGCTTGTTGTTGTAAAACAATGCCAATGGAGAAATTGGGGACAATTAACGCCCCTGTGGTTGCTTTTTCGGCAAAATCGGTTAAATCCGACAATTGCTTTTCCGTTAAGCCGGTTGTTCCCACTACCGGACGTATCCCATACGCGATCGCGGTTCGAGTGTTTTCATACACACTATCAGGATGAGTAAAATCAACCATGACCCCTTGAGTGGGATACTGAGTGGCCATTACCAGCGTTCCTTGCAGTTCATTGAGCAAGGGCACTTCTAAGGGACCGCAACCGGCAACTTCTCCAACATCTTGACCAATATAAGCGGGGTTTTGATCCACAGCCCCTACTAAGGTCATTCCTTCGGCTTCAGAAACGGCTTTAATCACTTCACGCCCCATTTTGCCAGCAGCGCCATTAACCACCACTGGGATTACCGATTCTTCCTCTGTCATTACTGTTTTTTCCTTTAACGACTCGTGAGCATTTTAACAGGCTTCGGGACACCCCACCCTATCGTAAAAAGCTGCTAGCCAACCAAAACAGAAACAAACTGGTTAAGGCCGTAAATTGCTCGTTGGGCATGCCGGAGGCAACAATTGGAGCGAGTCCTGCGCCTATCCCTACCCCGATTAGCAAACTTGCTAAACTAATTAGTAGTGCACGGCCCAAACGATTTTCTTTACGATTCAGCAAATAAGCACTGGTGGCAAACCCTAACGCTAAGATAAGCGAGGCACTGCTGCTGGAAAATAAGGTAATTGCCACAAATAGGACGAACAGACTGGAAGAGATTAATAAATCATTGCGAGAGGGGGTATCGAGGAGTCGTTGCAGCCAAGCTGGGGAACTTGGTTGATTCATCTGTTGAGGACTAGGTTTGGGCGGTTTGGAACGTTCCGGGAAACGAATCCGCTCGGGAACCTTAATTTTCCCTTCTTGACGAAGGCGCAGCCTATCCATAATGACAGCATCATACGCCTCCTCTACTGCCTCTTTACGCCGTTGATCATTTTCATATTCTTTGGTTAATCGCGTTTTGGCTTCTTGGATTTCTTCAAAAGAGGCGTCTTCGGTTACGCCCAGTTGTTCATAGGGATTTTGCTCACTCATGCTTCTCTCCTTGAATGTGACTGATCAAATATCATTAATCGGTTAATGGGGTTAATCTGTCCTGTTTTCAGTAAGTGAGGAGTCCCCTTAACTGTTCACTTTCGATTCTTCATTGCGAGCGGCAGTTGTTTCCTCAGCAGCTTGGGCATCAGATACAGTTTCTGCTTCCGATGAACTGGGTTCAAGTTGGGCATTCATTTTCACAGACTCTTTATTTTCTGCCTTACTGGTTTCTCGTTTGAATTCATTTTCAAATTCCCGAGATGCATCTTGAAATCCTCGAATGGCTTTGCCAAGACTGCTCCCGATTTCCGGCAGTTTTTTCGGCCCAAATACGAGCAATGCAATGACAAAAATCAGAGCCATTTCCGGTAAACCAATGCCAAAAACATTCATAATCGATTCTCCTATAGGGGGTTACTTGTTTCTAGTGTATCTTTTCACTCTTCTGGCAGTTCGTATTGTTCCACAATTCGTTTGGCAAACTCGGGAACATGATCTTCCAATTTTTCGGGATAGTTGCGCTTCACATACAGGTAATTGCGGGTAAAGTGGGAGTCAATGGAAAAGCGAGCATATTCTAAGCCTTTCGGACCAATTTTTTCAATGACAACGCCCATGAGTCTGGCTGCCCACATGGGAAGGGTCACCCCTTTATCATAAGCGGGAATGCTTTTTTGAACAGCATTTTTGCGGTCCCCTTGGGAAGTCACGGGTTGGGTTTCCAGTTGATCTTGCACCAGGTCTAACATTTCTTGGCCGGTATCGTTGCGAACCACTATCCATTGATAGCTAAAAGGCGCTCCCATGTAACCCACTACTAAATCAGCTAAGGAATTGACATAGTCAAAGCAACTCATGCAAGAGGGAGCAAATACATCTTTGAGTTCCTTGGTATTCAGTCCAAAAAAGGGCACTTTCTCAATGCTGCCGTCTTCATGTTTAAAATGGACGCGAAAGTCTTGCATAAATTCGTAGCTAACCACGGTTTCTGGAGACTTGCTAGTGGTCTCTAGAAATTTCTGCAGCCCTTCCCGGGTAACATTATCGACGCAGGGGGTTCCTAAAACGTAGAGTTTTTCTAAGCCGATTTTATCTTGAACCGCTCGCAGGGCTTGAATCTGACAGCCCACACCAATCACAAGAAGACGTTTAAAGCCGGATTGTTCCACTTCTTCTAAGATGGAGAGATTAGGGGAGAGGGTAGGTTTATTCACGCGAGCGGCTAATACTTCTTCCGGGGTACGCGCTATGATCGGTTCAGGTTGAAAGCGATCGTCAGGGCTGTTTTGAACACAGACCACGCCTTCCACTTTGCCTTGGTTGAGCATTTCACACGCGATCGCGCTGACAATTCCCGTCCACTGGGCGCCTTCAATGGGCTCTTTTTTGCGAGCCGCCATCATGTCTTGGTGCACCCCAAAATACAGGTCATCTTCTGAATTTAAGTCTCGACTCTGACCATGAGCTTCGGCTTCTAGTTCTGCAATTTGCTCATTGAGAAAGGCACAAGCTTCTTTAACATAGTGGATATAGTAAGTATCACATAAACCGCACTCGCTACAAAGGGCTTTTGCGGGACGGGGACGACCTGGGGCAAGACCTTTCGCCTTATGATGGGAAGAAACAGCACTCATCCGAATTTTATTAGTGAATTTTTAGACTACTCTTATTAGGATAATTCAGATTTGGTTAAGGAAGCTAGATCAGGAAATCATCATTAATAATTGATAATTGTTTATTGATTAGATAAATCTTTTAAGGATAAATTGAGAAGTTTTATGGCAAAAGAGTGGATTCGAGTTTTTTGGTTAATCGTAACGATTAGTTTAATTAGCAACGGTTGTGCTGCCCCAAAAAAGGATGAGTGTCGAAAAATTATTGAACTGGCAAATGAAACGGTTAAAGAAGCTCGAAACTTGACTAATGGGGAAAAAAGTACTGACCCGGAAGCGGCTTTACTGGCAGCAGATACCATGGAAATGGCAGCGAAAAAAATGGCAAGTTTAGAGATTAGCGATCAACAGTTGCAACAGTATCAAAAAGATTTTATTGCAATGTATCGAGATACAGCCCAGGCAACACGCTCTTTTGTTAAGGCTTACGAGAAAACGGATCAAATTCAATTAAAACAAGCGCGGGAACAATTGGAAAAAGCAACGGCTCCCGAAGGGGAATTAGTGACAAAAATTAATCAATATTGCTTAGAATGAGGAAAAAGAGAGTCTCAAAAAAATCATGCTTTTTACATAGATTGAGAAAGAAGGTGGTATGCAAGTACAAGCAACAGATCAAACAACATTAACATGGAGTGGCGATACGCTAGCAGTTGGCCTATTTGTTGGCGGTGTGACCGTCACCGGAGAATTAGCGCAACTGGATGAGAAATTATTCGGAACGATTAAAGAATTAATTGCCGAAACTGACTTTGATGGCAAAGCCGGGAATAACGTCGTTACGCGAGTGGCCGGAGATGCTCCCGTTCGCAAAATCATGTTAGTAGGACTGGGAGAAGCTGAAGACTTTAAACTGGATAGTGTACGTGTCGCCGCGGCCGCGATCGCGCGCTTAGCTAAATCGCAACGGAGTAAAAACCTTGCCATTAGTCTTCCCATTTTCGATAACAACCCGGCCTTAACGGCTCAAGCAATTACAGAAGGGGTTACCCTTGCCCTCTACGAAGACCGGCGGTTTAAATCCGAACCTGAAGAAACGCCCCTGAAGTTGGAAACCGTTGAACTCTTAGAACTAGGAGACCAACAAGCCGCCATTGCCAAAGCGGAACAAATTTGCGATGGCGTGATTCTGGCGAAAGAATTAGTGGGTGCTCCTGCCAATTCGGTAACCTCGGTAACCCTTGCCAATTTAGCCCAGGAACTAGCCTCTGACTATAACTTAGAAGTAGAAATTCTGGAAAAAGAAGATTGTGAAAAACTGGGAATGGGAGCTTATTTAGGTGTCGCCCAAGCTTCTGACATTCCGCCCAAATTTATCCATCTCACCTACAAACCGGAAGGCACCCCGCGCCGGAAACTGGCTATTGTCGGCAAAGGCATCACCTTTGATTCTGGGGGATTAAATCTGAAACCCGCCGGCAGCGGCATCGAAACGATGAAAATGGATATGGGCGGTGCTGGCGCTACCTTTGGTGCGGCCAAAGCCATTGCTCAAATTCAGCCCGATGTGGAAGTGCATTTCATTAGCGCGGCCACCGAAAATATGATTAGCGGTCATGCCCTTCATCCAGGGGATATTCTCACTGCCTCCAATGGCAAAACCATTGAAGTTAACAATACTGATGCCGAAGGACGCTTAACTCTGGCTGATGCCTTAGTCTTTACAGAAAAATTGGGCGTTGATGCCATTGTTGACCTAGCAACTTTAACGGGGGCTTGTGTGATTGCCCTTGGCGATGAAATTGGCGGCTTATGGAGCACCGATGATTTGCTTGCTGAGCAGTTAAAAACCGCTGCTGAGTTAGGAGGCGAAAAAATCTGGCAAATGCCCCTAGAAGATAAGTATTTTGAGGGCTTAAAATCCCAAATTGCCGATATGAAAAATGTAGGGCCTCGTCAAGCAGGTTCCATTACCGCTGCGCTTTTCTTGAAGCAATATGTTAATGAGACGCCCTGGGCGCATTTAGATATTGCTGGAACAGCGATGATTGATAAAGAAAGTGGGGTCAATAATGCTGGTGCTACTGGCTTCCCGGTACGTACCTTAGTTAACTGGGTCTGCAGCTAGCTAATTATAGGTTGGGTGGAGTTTTTTCTACCCAATCTACTTGATTAAATTATTTTTTTGAAAGTAATTTATATTTTTTTCCAGCTTGAGTGTTTGCCCGCTAACACCCAATTGCGCTGTGGCTCAAATTGCTTTTCTTCTATTATAGCTAGCAATTCTCCATTCAATTAAAGAATTTTCATCTGTTAAGCATTGCCAAAGTACTTTTTCTCAGGGAAAGCCTTAGCAAGCTTGGAAAAACATCCGATACAATGTAAATGTAAAGTAATATTAAATACTTGCCCATGTTACTGCAACCCCAACAACGAGAAAAACTGGATGGCAGCAAGGATGAAAATTTTTATGACGTTCCTCGCTTCGTCACTCATGTGGATGAGCAGTTTCTTGATGAACTCACCAATCTTTATCGTCAAAGACTCCAACCCAATACTTGTATTCTTGACATGATGAGCAGTTGGGTATCGCATCTTCCTGATGACATGAAATTTGCTCATGTGGAAGGACATGGGATGAACGAACAAGAGTTAGCGCGTAACCCTCGTCTGGATCATTACTTTGTGCAAAACTTGAATGAAAATCCTCAATTTCCGCTCTCTGACCAAGAATTTGATGCCGTCTTAAATGCGGTGTCCATTCAGTATTTACAGTATCCCGAAAAAGTCTTTCAGGAGATTTATCGCATTTTAAAACCGGGTGGTATCGCGATCATTAGTTTTTCCAATCGGATGTTTTATCAAAAAGCAATTTCAGCTTGGCGTGATGCGAGTGAAGCGATGCGAATCGAATTGGTCAAACGGTATTTTAATTCCGTTGATGGGTTTAGTGAACCAGAAGTTATTCAAAAACAGCCTTCTGTTCCTGCGGTTTTACAGATGTTTGGCATGGGAGGGAGCGATCCCTTTTATGCAGTTTCAGCATATCGAATAAATTAATCGATCACTAGGTATTTTTGCATGAACAGGAAATACCAGAACTCTACAAACTACAGGGCAGTACTTATCTACGCTTAAATTACGAGCTTAGTAACAATTAGGAGGGCAACCCTGCAAGCATCCTCCGCGATCGCGCAAAAATTCAAATTTAGCGGTGCTTTTCCCAAGGAAAACTTCCCCTATTACAGGAGAGGACTGTCTTCAGGTGCTTAGGAATGTTTGTCTCCTGTTGCGAATATTG
>JBDGQV010000072.1:0-3324 GCA_042218725.1 Halothece sp.
GGTTCGGGAATAAGTAAGGATATAAATCTCCAACTTCTGTTTTACAACTAATGATGTTATGAGTAACGGGAATGACACACCTGAAATTCCAAATCCCAGCACTGAGTTAGCAAAAGAACGCAACCGTGCTGCGGAAGAACGAACGCTGATGGCTTGGATTCGGACGTCACTTTCCCTAATTGGTTTTGGTTTTGGCATTGAGCGCATTGTTGCAACCATTAACCAAGCTTTCGGGGATACGATCAATCAAGTTAGATTGTCGCGAGTTCTTGGTCTTTCATTTGTGGCGCTGGGAACTTTTGCCATGCTATTGGCTGCAATTGATCACAGGCAACAGCTAAAGCGGATTCAGCGCAATGACTTAACCTATCTATCCCGCCATTCACCGTCGCTGGCAGTAGCTTATGTATTAGTCATTTTAGGGACGATCGCGTTTGTGGGGATTTTAATTAGCCCGCTTTTAAACTGATCGATTGACTTTTGACTGGCTAGCGACAAATAATGTGTCACTGTACAAGTGGAGAATAGGGGACTCGAACCCCTGACCTCTGCGGTGCGATCGCAGCGCTCTACCAACTGAGCTAATTCCCCGTATCAGTTACTGATCTTAACATCTGAAAACTGTTGCTTCACCCGTTCCAGTTCTAATTCTTGGAGATAGTCCACTGTCCAATTGGCTTGTCGTTGCAACATATGGAAAGGATAGGTATTGGCAACCCCGACCACTTGCATTTGAGCCCGTTTAGCCGCTTCAATGCCACTTGGCGTATCTTCAATAGCTAAACATTCTTGCGGCATTAAATTAAAATCTGGATAGTGTTGGTTCAATTGCTCAACCGCGGTTAAGTAACATTCGGGATCAGGTTTACTGTTTTGAATGTCATCACTGGTCACGATCGCGACAAAGGCTTCTCGAATTTTAATGCGCTCTAAAATATATTCAACATCATGCCGGCGAGCACCAGTTACTAACCCTAAAATTAATCCGCTTGACCATAATTCCCGAATAAAATGTTCAATTCCGGAATAGATAGGTAGGCTTTCTTCACTCTCTAGCCTTTGACGATACAGATCGGCTTTTTTGGCTAATAGTTTATCCAAATATTCTTGGGTAACAACTCGCCCCCGACGAGAGAGAATGGTTTCTAAACAAGCGCGATCGCTGCGCCCTAAACAAACATCATTATGTTCTTGGGCATCAGGACGCAAATTTTCTCCTAATAAGATTTCTTCAATTAATGCTTTATGGATGGGTTCATCGTTAATAATTACCCCATTAAAATCAAATAATACAGCTTTTAAACTCATGTTTAAGCAGGTACAGTTGCTGGTATATCTTCATTATCTTCTTCTACCATGACAGAATAAGGAGAGGAAATCGGATACGGTTTTCTTCCCACACTTACCTGGTGGACTCCCCAAATGGTATGAGTTTTTATTTGAACAAATCCCGTATTTTCTAACCAACTATCAACATCGCCTTCCACATATTCTTGAATATAAGGTTCTTCAAAAACATTCGTTAACCAGTCAGCAAAGCGCAAAGTATTTTGATTGCCATCGAGGAGTAGAAATTGGCCGCCCCCTTTCAGTAATCGAAACGATTCTCGAAGGATTGCTTTACTAATTTCAACTGGCGTTTCATGAAACAGAAGCGATGCTGTCACTAAATCAAAGGTTTCTCCATTGAAACCTGTATCTTCTGCTTTGCCATGACACCATTGAATAGGAAATTGTTTTTCTTGAGCTTTTCGTTCTGCCATAAACAACATATAGGGAGATAAGTCTAACCCAATCAATTGGGCTTGCGGAAAAGCTTCCTGAAGTAAAATAGTAGTGGAGCCCGTGCCACACCCTAAATCGACAATCCGTTTGGGTTCTCCTTGAATCATTTTAATGGCATCTTCGCGTACCCAAGTTTCATGGGGTGGAAGGAAGTAACGAGTAATCGGATCATAGGTGACAGCCGCATCGGGATTCAGATATCCATTCTTAATCCCGTGGAAGTTTTGTGATTGATAGTAATTAGGATATTCTAGGTTAGGATTGGCAATACGATCGCGCTCTTGTTCCCAATTGATGCTCTCTCTAAAGTGTTTTAGCTGCTCTCGATCAATGAAGTTGCTAACAATGGGTTCTAAAAATTGTTCCCAGAGGGTGTCAGTTTGTGCTGTCATGGCTCTTGCTTTTGGTTTGCGGGGACATCTTGTTAATAAATTTTAACGTTTTATGATTGCTGGGACGTGTTTCGATGCAACAAAAATCAGTTTCAAAAAAAGCCCTGCTCTGCGGTTATTACGGTCGCGATAATGTCGGAGATGATGCGCTCCTGATGAGCTTACTGCAAATGATGCCACAGGAGATTCAGCCACTGGTCTTATCAGCAACTCCCCAACAAACGAAGGAAAAGTTACAGGTACCAGCTGTACCCCATCGATCTGCTTTTTCTATTTTAGAAGCGCTCCAACAAGCAGACTGCTTTATCTGGGGAGGAGGCAGTTTAATGCAAGATGTCACCAGTTTCCGCAATCCCATTTATTATGGGGGATTAATGGCACTAGCTCAGCAACGAGGGTTGAAAACATTAGCTTGGGCACAAGGGGTGGGGCCATTACATCTTCCTTTTTCTCGGTGGTTAACACGGAAAGCCTTATGGGGATGCGATGCCATTACTGTGCGCGATCGCGCTTCTGCAGAATTATTAGGTCAATGGGGATTATCTCCCTTGTTAGCACCGGATCCGGTTTGGGCATTAGAAAGTGAACCATTACCGAAATTATGGGAACTGCCTGCCCCGAGAATTGCTGTTACTCTACGCCGCCATAAGCAACTCACCCGCAACAAACTTCAAGCCATTACCAATGCCCTGATTTCCTTTCAAAAAGCAACCGAAACTTGTATTTTACTCGTTCCCTTTCAACCGCAAGATTACTCGTTAGCGGAAGAAATTGCCAAGCAATTGCCTGATCCCAAAGCGATTATTCAGGATGAATCCCCAACTCGTTTAAAAACCTTATTTCAAGGGGTAGAAATGGCAATTGGGATGCGCTACCACAGTTTAATCATGGCGGCTGGGGAAGAATGCAACTGTTTTGCCATTAGCTATGATCCCAAAATTAGCCAATTAATGACAGAATTTGAAATGCCAGGCTGGGAGGTATCTGAAATTCCAGAAGATTCGAACGCAATTAGCAAAGCGTGGTTAGATCAGTATGCCAATGGCCAAGGGTTAACCCCAGATCAGATTCAATCTCAGCGCGATCGCGCCCTAATGCACAAAGAGATTTTATCTCGCGTCCTGAGAAGACTCCCGACATAATCTCT
>JBDGQV010000073.1:0-2879 GCA_042218725.1 Halothece sp.
ATTTTAAAATCTAATCAGAGTTTTCCTTTTTTCATTCAGTTGCAAATTAGGGATTTTTCAAAATTCCTGCTTCTGTTAGGAAATAAGGGAAAACAATAATGGATAATAAATCATTAACGGTGTTGGCAAGGAGAAACAAAAATGCTCAAACTATACGGCGGTAAAAAAAGTCGCGCCGCGATCGCGCAATGGTATATCGAAGAACTCAATCTTGAGTATGAATTTGTAGTTCTGGATATGGAAAACGGGGAACATCGCCAACCGGAATTTTTAGCGATTAATCCCATGGGAAAAGTGCCTGCCATTGATGATAACGGCTTTTATTTATGGGAATCCGGGGCAATTCTTTTATACTTAGCCGACCAATATTCCTCGCAAAATTTAACCCCGCAAAAACGCGCTGCAATTAATCAATGGATTGTCTTTGCCAACGCAACCCTAGGACCGAATATGATCATGGAAAGCAGCCGTGAGAAGGAAATGCCAAGACTCTTCTCCCCTTTAAATGATCATTTAAACCAACATGACTATCTAGTTGATGACCAATTTACCGCTGCTGATGTCGCAGTCGGGGCTTATTTAGCCTATCTCCAAATGATGTTGCAACTTGATTATTCCGACTATCCCGGCGTTACCAATTATGTGCAGCGTCTGTCGCAACGTCCGGCTTTCCAAGCAACAATCGGCGGTTAATTGATTAGCAACAGTTGTTATGTATGATTAGTAATTAGTGATTGGTTGCCGTAACGAATCACTAATTGCTAAAAAATTAACAATTGTTATTAACTGATGATGATTGGAAAGCATTGTTCCGCCAATGAATTATTCCTTAAGAATTGCTGATTTACCCACCACGGAAAGACCTCGCGAGCGACTGTTGCAAATTGGAGCGAAACATTTAGCAACCGCAGAATTAATTGCCATTTTATTAGGAACCGGACAAGGGGCTGGTAAACTTTCTGCCGTGGGGTTAGGCCAATATATTCTACAACAATTGAGCGCGGATCAACGGGAACCCCTAGAAGTTTTAAGAGAAATTAGTCCCCAAGAACTGATGGCAATTCCCGGCATTGGCCCGGCTAAAGCCACCACTATTTCTGCTGCTGTTGAACTGGGCAAACGCGCCTTTCAAGTTCGTCCCAATGACAGAACGATTATTGATAGCCCTGAAGCGGCAGTGGCGGCACTAAGTCAAGATTTAATGTGGCAAACCACAGAACGATTTGCGGTTTTATTATTAGATGTAAAACACCAATTATTAGGATTAAAAGTTATTACAATTGGCACTGCAACAGAAACCTTAGCCCATCCGCGAGAGATTTTCCGGGAAATTATTCGACATGGGGCAACGCGGGCAATTATTGCTCACAATCATCCCACTGGAAGTGTTGAACCCAGCCAAGAAGATATTACCCTCACCGAACAATTATTGCAAGCAGGACAATTCTTAAGTTTACCCATTATTGATCACTTAATTTTAGGAAATGGCCATTATAATAGCTTACGACAAATGACTAAAGTTTGGGAACAGTATCCCCAAGGAGATTAACAACATGGTGTTAGCAAAGATTGCTGTTATTTTATATGGAGTCTTAGCACTCATTGGCGGAATTATTGGTTATAAAAATGCTAAAAGTAAAGTTTCTTTAATTTCCGGAACGATTAGCGGGATTCTTTTGTTAGTTGGTGGAATAGTGAGCTTTTTGGGTCAAAGCTGGGGACTTCCCCTAGCAACAATTGTCAGTGCTCTGCTAGTGGTTGTTTTTCTAGTACGTCTCTGGAAAACAAGAAAATTTATGCCTGCAGGGTTAATGATTATTTTTGGTGTCGTTGTTTTACTCCTTGCTGGCTCTCAAGTCGTCAGTTAAAAAGGGTTGGCTCTCACATTTGGTAAACTGTTAAGCTAGATGGATTTTTCTTTTCCTTAAACATTCTTAATGAAAAGTATCTTCATTTTAGATTATGTTATTTTAATTAAGCCCTTTTTAAGACTTTTAGAAACGCTAAAACTAAAGTAATCTTGTCGTTTACGGAAGCAAAGCAACTTTAATATGAGCATAGAACTAGCCACAATGCTAAAAGAAGGGACGAAAAAGTCCCACACAATGGCAGAAAATGTCGGTTTCGTCAAGTGTTTCCTGAAAGGAGTAGTTGAAAAGAACTCCTATCGGAATTTAGTCGCTAATCTTTACTTTGTCTATTCGGCAATGGAAGAAGAGATGGCGAAACACACCGACCATCCCATTGTCTCGAAAATTTACTTCCCCGAGTTGAATCGGAAAGAAAGTCTAGAAGAAGACTTACAATACTACTTTGGCAACAATTGGCGAGAAACAGTGGCGCCTTCTGCTGCCGGCAAAGCCTATATTAACCGCATTCGAGAAGTATCTGCCCAATCTCCGGAATTATTAGTCGCGCACTCCTATACCCGCTATTTAGGAGATTTATCCGGCGGACAAATCCTGAAAGGCATTGCCCAACGCGCGATGAATTTAGAAGAGGGGGAAGGCACCTCTTTCTATGAGTTTGATCAAATCTCTGACGAGAAAGCATTCAAAGACAAGTATCGCGCCGCGCTGAATAGCTTACCCATTGATCAAACCACCGCAGATCGCATTGTGGATGAAGCCAATGATGCCTTTGGGTTGAACATGAAGCTGTTTAAAGAACTCGAAGGCAATCTGATCAAAGGCATTGGTACTATGCTCTTTAATAGCCTCACTCGTCGCAATCGTTCTCGTAAGAATAAGAATAAAAACGAAGAATTTGCCACAGCCGAATCCACCAATTAATTCTGATTCCGGTTGAGCAAATTCTCACTGTAGACAACCCAGTCGGTAGGATGGCACTTAGTTATCTTACGGACTGGGTTGTTGTTA
>JBDGQV010000074.1:0-4949 GCA_042218725.1 Halothece sp.
TCTCACCGACAAATCGGAGATTGTGTCGGGAGACTTCTGACGACGGCTAGTTAAAAAATTAGCGGTTCCTATTGATACTAGTTTGATTAGAAGTAGGTGATAGAATGTCTTAAGCCCCCTTTTTTGGCAATTTCATCATTATAATGTGTCATTTCTGAGCGTTCTTCTTCCCAAAAGCTGTTATGGATGAATCATTTACTCTTACGTTGCAAATTGTCATTGCTGTTGCTGCCGGCATTAGTGCCCAAGTTTTAGGCGAGACTTTCAAAGTCCCCAGTATTGTCTTTCTGCTGCTCCTAGGAATGACTTTGGGTTCAGACGGCCTCAATCTACTACACCCTAGTGAATTGGGCGTGGGATTGGAAGTCATGGTTGCTCTCCTGGTTGCCATTATTCTCTTTGAAGGGGGACTCAATCTAGAACTTAGAGATTTAGGACGGGTTTCTAGCAGTTTGCGCAACTTGGTGACCATTGGAACTGGCATCACTTTATTTGGGGGAAGCATGGCAGCCCATTGGCTGGGAGAGTTTCCCTGGCAACTGGCTTTTCTCTACGCTTCACTGGTCGTTGTTACTGGTCCTACGGTTATTGGCCCTTTACTCAAACAAGTTGCCGTTGATCGGCAAGTGGCAACCCTTTTGGAAGGAGAAGGGGTTTTAATTGATCCGGTAGGTGCAATTTTAGCCGTGGTTGTCCTGGATACGATCTTAAACAGTGAAGCGGGAGCCATGGAAGTGTTAACCGGATTATTGTTGCGGGGGGGAATTGGTATTGCCATCGGTTTGATTGGTGGGGCAGCCATGGGACTTCTTTTAAAACGACGGTTCAATTTTCTCTCCGAAGATTTAAAAAATCTTGTTGTCTTAGCTGGGGTTTGGGGGTTATTTGGCATTTCCCAGATGGTTCGCAGTGAATCCGGCTTAATGGCAGTGGTAATAGCAGGGGTGGTTGTACGTTCCTTGTCAGTGCCGGAAGAACGGATGCTCAGACGCTTCAAAGGACAATTAACGATGCTGGGAGTGTCCGTTTTATTTATTCTGCTGGCCGCTGATCTCTCCATTGCAAGTATTTTTGCTTTAGGTTGGGGAAGCGTCCTGACGGTTTTATGTTTAATGTTTGTCATACGCCCACTCAGTATTTGGGTATGTACTTTGGGCAGTACCTTAGATTGGCGACAAAAACTATTTGTGAGTTGGGTAGGACCCAAAGGGATTGTTTCTGCTTCCGTGGCTTCTTTATTCTCGATTTTATTAACGCAACAAGGGATTACTGGGGGAGATTCCCTGAAAGCGCTTGTTTTCTTAACTATTATGATGACTGTTGTCATTCAAGGGCTTAGTGCCGGTTGGGTGGCGCGATGGTTAAATCTAACCTCAGAAGGAGCAAAGGGAGCGGTTATTATTGGCTGCAATCCCTTGGGCCGTTTGCTGGGAGAATTATTCCAACAAGAAGGGGAATCCGTCGTCATGATTGATACCGATCCTCAAGCTTGTGAGCTGGCTGAACAAGCCAATTTAACAGTTATTCAAAGCAGCGGTTTAGATGAGACGGTCTTAGAAGAAGCTGGCATTGAGTCCTTAGGAACCTTTTTAGCCATTACCAATAATGGAGAAGTGAACTTAGTTTTAGCCCAAAGGGCATTAGAAGAGTTTCAGCCGCCACGGGTATTTGCTGCTTTCCCGAAAAATTCTCAAGCGCATACACCAGCCAATAAAACCAAGGTTAATCAGGCTTTTATGTCTCAAATTCCCATTAAAGTCTGGAATCAATATGTGGAGGAAGGCAAAATTAAATTGGGTCATACTGTATTAAGGGAAGACGGGTTTTTCTTCCAGCAAGCCCATTTACAAGCCTTGATTCGTTCTGGAGAATTGCTTCCTTTACTTATCAAACGAGGCAATAGCTTGCAAGTTGTCAAAGCAAATCAGCAATGGCAAGCTGGAGAAGAAATTTATTATATTCTCCACGATCCAAGACCGCAACTGCTAAAACGCCTTTCTGGGGGAAATTCCAATTCTCGCTTGGCATTAGAACGTTTAGCAGAAGTTGAGGAAATTCCCCTGGCTAGCCCTGAAAATAATGAAAGCATTTCAAGGCTGTAACTCTCTTTCTGAGAAATTGCCCTTGTTCTCAATCTTAGAAAATTGAATCAAACAAAAAGTTACAAGTTGCCAAAATAGTTTCATGAGGGGAATCACTGCCTTCAACTTCATTTTGAAATCAGAATAAGTTTCATTGTTCATTATTTGAGAAGATAAACAATTAAGATGGTTAGAGAACTTAGAGATTAGCGTTCTTATTGATTCCTCCTAGAAGTCAAACTATTTTTGGAAAATTTAAAATCGAAATTAATGAGTAATGGGCCATAAAACTGGTATGTTAGATGTTTGTGGGGAATATCCCTTAAATCCCCCTCCTGAATCAGGTGGCGGAGGGCACATCACCTTGATCAGCTTATATTAAATAATGTGCACTAAGCATGTCTGATGAGTTACAAAAGGGTTTTATTGAAATTAAGCGGCGAAGCCTTAATGGGCTCGCAAAAATACGGCATTGACCCCACTGTGGTCAGTGAACTTGCTCAAGAAGTTGCCGAAATTGTCAATAATACTGACGTTGAAATGGCAATTGTCGTAGGTGGGGGAAATATCTTTCGTGGTGTCAAAGCAGCATCAGCAGGGATGGATCGGGCAACAGCAGATTATATTGGTATGATTGCAACGGTAATGAATGCTTTGACTCTACAAGATGCTTTAGAGCAAACGGGAGTTCCCACAAGAGTCCAAAGTGCCATTACCATGCAACAAGTTGCTGAACCTTATATTCGGCGACGGGCGATTCGCCACTTGGAAAAAAAACGAGTGGTGATTTTTGCTGCTGGTTCGGGAAATCCCTTTTTTACTACCGATACCACAGCCGCTTTACGGGCAGCGGAAATTGATGCTGAGGTGCTGTTTAAAGCCACGCAAGTGGATGGGGTCTATGATAGCGATCCTCACACCAATCCAGACGCTCGTCTATTTGAACATCTGAGTTATACTTATGTCCTCACAGAAAATTTACGAGTGATGGATGGAAGCGCGATCGCGCTTTGTCGGGACAATAGCATTCCTATCATTGTGTTTAATCTCCTGCAACGAGGCAATATTATGCGAGTTGTGAAAGGAGAACCTGTTGGAACATTGGTCGGAGGTACCACATGAAATTATCAGAAGTCGAATCTAAGATGAAAAAAGCCATTGAGGCGACACAACAGTCCTTCAATAGCCTACGCACTGGACGGGCTAATGCAGCCATTTTGGACCGTGTCACTGTTGATTACTATGGCATGGAAACACCGCTGAAATCTTTGGCCAATATTAGTACTCCTGATGCGTCAACGATTGCCATTCAACCCTACGATAAAGGGAGTCTCGAAAAAATTGAGAAAGCCATTTCAATGTCAGATGTGGGATTAACCCCCAATAATGATGGAGAAATTATCCGTCTAAATATTCCTTCCTTGACCAGTGAGCGACGCCAAGAATTAGTTAAAATTGCTGGCAAATATGCTGAAGAAGGCAGGGTTTCCATTCGCAACATCCGTCGTGACGCGATCGAGGAAGTGCGCAAAGCGGAAAAAAATCACGAACTATCTGAAGACGAATCCCATGATATCCAAGATAAAATTCAAAAATTAACGGATAAATACGTCAATAAAGTAGACGAAATGCTCAAAGCCAAAGAAGAAGATATTACTACAGTGTAGCGCTCATCTTTGCTTAGGAATTGATTTGAGGGGGTGGCGGGGGCAACTTCATCGTTGACTCATTCTTTACTGTCGTTGTCCCCACTGCCATCTCTTCTTCTACAGTTTTAATGACTTCCTCATCCACTCCCATTTCTTTCAAAACAACAGTGGGGGTGGGTCGTTCTTCCATATTAATCTGCTTGACTAAGACTTGACCGTTAGCAATGAACTGCCCGGGGCGCACATAGCGACTGGTTTTCTCATTGGGAGCTCTCAAAATAACAACCGCTTCATTTCCGATTTTGAGGGCGCCTTGTACCGTAACTCCTCTGGCTAATTTCGGTTGAGGCGGCGCTGTTGGTTGCGGCGGATTATTGGGTTGAGATGGACTATCCGGTTGAGTTGCTTCTGAGGGTTGAGTTGAGGGAGCTGACTCTGATTTTTCTTGGGGGGGAACTGGAAATAGGGTAAACGGATCGTTGCGATTTTTGCCGGGAGTGACTCCTCGCTGTTGAACAAAGTCCTCGGGATCAGTTGCTCTTTTCAGCCCGGCAACACTGCTAACTTCTGACTGAATTGGCTCTGGCGATTGAGTGGTTTCTGTTTTCTCTGAGCTGTTTGATTGGTTGGATGAGGAGTTATTGTCCTGAGTGGAAACCGAGTTTGAGGCACTATTGGTATCTGCTTGATTTCCAGAGGAAAACACATTGCAACTATTTAAAAATAAGCCGGAAATAATTAGGGTTTGGATTAATAATGGCTTTTTCATGCTGTATTCTTCCCATGTAATTAAAAACTATTTTAATGATCAAGTGTACCAGGCTGATTTTACAACATTTTATTTTTAAGCAACTTTAACCCTTTTTTGAGACGACGAGATACGGTAACAACACTCACTCCGAGGACTTCTGCTGCCTCTTTTTGAGTTAGGTCGTGGAGAAAGACAAATTCTAAAACATTTCGCGTCCGCTCCTCCAGCCCCACTAGACTTTGTTGTAAACGAATTCGATCTTCTTGAGCTAATTGAAAACTTCGATATTGATTATCAGGAACTAATTCACCCAGGCTCGTATGTTCTTCTTCTGAGCCCATAGGCATATCAAGGCTTAGCGGTTCACGATTTTTCGCCGCTAATTTAACTTCTTGCCATTCTTTTAAAGAAATATTCAACTTAGTTGCAATTTCTTGTTCTGTTGGTTGACGGTTTAATTCTTCTCTT
>JBDGQV010000075.1:0-7258 GCA_042218725.1 Halothece sp.
GGTTTCAGTTTTTCTTTAAAGTAAGTTTGATAAAGGGGAATTCTGGGAAAAGCGCGATCGCGCTCTAAATCTATTAATCCCATACTGTAGAGTTTGTAAGCTAAAATTGGCTCAATGGAAACCGGTTCTTCAGCAGTCATAATCTGGTAACAAGCATTGGCTAACTCCGGTTGTTCTTGTAGGGTTGCTTGGTGTCGCTGTAAGTGAGAAGAATAAATGCCGCGATAACTTGCCGCATTCTGAAGAAGTTCCGATAATGCCGCGTCTTTTTGCGTAATATAATAAAGGGTCAGGTGAACTAAAGCCGGATGTCCAGCAATTATTGACATCAACTGATTCACTTCTTCTTCTCCCCAAAAGAGGCCATAGCGTCGGGCTAATTCCTGGACTTCCTCAAAACTAAAGTTTCCAAGTTCTAGAGGCAATCCCACATTGCTAAATGGCGATTGGTTCAGTTGCAGCGGCACATAAACTTCTGTGGAATGAATAACCACTAAACGCAGTTTTTGCCATAAGGAAACTTCCTTTGTTTCTTCATACCAGGATCGCAATAACGGTAAAAAACTTTTGGCAATTTTCGGATACTCAAAAATTTGATTCACTTCATCAAACGCAAGCACCACTGGCACTTCTAGTTGTTCGAGCAAATAGTGTAAATAAAGGGTACAACTAACACTGCTGCCAATATCTTCATCCCAGTATTCATCTAGTTTCGTGTCAATTTCAAGCTGATGACTTAAATTCGCACAAATCCAACGTAAAAATTTATCAATGCTGCTTAAAATGTCTTGATCAGCTTGTTGCAAATCTAGGGTAACCGTATAATATCCTAACTGCTTGCCATATTCTAAAATTCTAATCAGGAGGGAGGTTTTCCCCATTTCTTGCGGTGCTTTGATTCGAACTAATGCTCCCGGTTTTTTAATTTCAGCATAACTCTGTTGTTCTATCGGAAAACGATTAATATAAAATGGAGAATTGAAGGGAATGGCACCACTGGGATAAGAAATTGATTCTGAAATTATTGTTGAATTAAGATTTGAATTGGGTAAGGAATATCGCGGGTTGCTAAAGTAAGATTGCAGTAGAGGACGACAGGTCTTTTTCGTAACCCGTTTACCGATAACTTTACCAAGTTTTCGCCATAATTTGGGCGCAACGACATTGGTTAAATAGTCAGAACTATATGCTGCTTGCTCCGCAATTTGATTGTAGGTTTGATTTTGCCAAATCCCTTGCAAGACAATAATTTCTGTAGCATTTAGCGATGGTTGATTATTTTGTAAAAGCGTTTCATTGACTTGGTTAATAATCTGATCCAATTCTTCGGGATTTACAAGAGACATTCGCTATATTCGTAATTTTGTTAATTCCTTAAGCGGTTGAGCATCAGTTATTTAGTACTTTAACATTAAATGAATAATTTTTGTCACATTAGGTAGTGACTAAATATTTTGACTGAATTAATTAGTCGTTAGTCATTGGTCATTAGTTATTAGTCATTGGTTTACCAAGAACAAAGGACAGAAAATAAATGACAAAACTAAAAAGTGAATTGTCACAATTATTTTCAGAACTGGTCTTATTTTTAAAACTTAAATTGATGAAGTTTTTTGAGTCAGAAATTGTTCAACTTCGTTAGCCGTTGGTTGAGCAGAAATTGCACCTGGTTTGGTTGTACTTAGCGCCCCGACAGCACAAGCATAAGTAATAATTTCTTGAACGGTTTTGGCATTGTCTAAATGCGTTAATCCCTGTTGACACAGTTGATGCACTAACCCAGCAACAAAACTGTCTCCCGCACCGGTGGTATCTTGAACTGACATTTGAAAAGCCGGAATTTTGCCTTCAAAATCGTTTAAATGATAGCTAATCGTTCCCTCGCCATCGGTAACAAAAACCCCCTCCACTGAGGTGAGTTGATGCGCGATCGCGCCTGATTCTGCGGTCTGAAATAACCATTGGGCTTCCTCGCGGGACAATTTAACAAAATCTACAAACTGCCACAATTGATTAATTAGGGGAATGGCGGCCTCGGGATCCGGCCAAAACATCGGTCGCCAGTTGATATCGACTAAGACTTTTAAGTTATAGGTATTGGCTAAATTCAGGGCACGAAAAATGGCTTTGCGGGTGGCAGGATAGGCAAGTTCTAAGGTGCCGATGACTAAAAACTGGGCCCCTTCAAATAAAGGAATCGGGAGTTGATCCGCATTGAGAAACGCATCTGCAAACTGATCCGGGGGAAGGTCGCCAAAGCCGGCAAATTCGCGATCGCCCTCAGGAGAACGTAAGACATAGACTTGTCGCGTTGGGGCAGTGGGATGTTCTTGGATCCCTTCACAGTTGACTCCTGTGTCTGATAATAATTGCTTCAGTGCACTTCCTGCTTCATCTTGACCGATACAGCCAATAAATCCCGCAGACGTTCCCAGTTTGACTAAAGCCGTGGCAACATTGGCCGGTGCGCCACCGGGATAGGCTGTCCAATGGTTGACCTCTTCGATTGTTTTGCCGGCTTCTTGGGCTAAACAATCATATAAAATTTCCCCTAAGCAAAGCACATCTGTCATAGCATCGTGTTCTCCTGACAACAGTTAAAGCAAGCCCCTTCCGTTGAGGAAGGCGTAATCTCTGACTCTTCACTTAATTGTACCCTTGAGTCTGATTTCGATAACAGTTTTTCATCATTACTTTAATAATAAGTTAGATAATAAAACTTAGATAAAATCCTTAATTTAACCTATCAATTATGCCGTTAAACCGATTAAGGTTTTAGCGCGATCGCTGTTCAGAATTCAAGTTTTTCCGTATTCATTTATACGTTTAACCAGTTAATACATGATGGAGTCCAACTTGTTTCCAACTACTTTAAAAGAGTATCATCTATCGCAAATTAGTATTTTAATGGTTTTAATTATTATTCATTATTGTTTTTTGGGAAGGCAAGGAACTAAAATTAACTCATCAACCAATTATAAATATAAAAACTTAATTGTTTTGGATTATTCATGATCAACGGTATAGTCTCCGCCTTTTTCGGCAGCTTTGGGAATGGAAGACGATTGATTGTTGTTTGCTGAGAAAACATCCAGTTGACGTTCTTTTTTGTCCGATTTGCCCCGTCTGCGTTCGGAAGTGCGTTCTTCACTGGTTTCTTCGGCAATTACCTCATAAAGAATGGCTTGTTTATTATGGCTTTTCCCTTTTCTTAAGACGCGGCCTAAGCGTTGCACATATTCCCGAGCGGACCCCGTTCCTGATAAAATAATCGCAATTCTGGCATCGGGAACATCAACCCCTTCATTCAAAACATGAGAGGCAACCAGGGTTTTATACTCACCGGTTTTGAATTTTTGCAAAATTGAATGGCGTTCTTTTACAGGCGTTTGGTGGGTAATTGCCGGAATTAAAAAGTCTTGAGAAATGCGATAAACCGTGGCATTGTCATTGGTGAAAATTAAAATCGGTTCCGGGGAATGTTTAGTGATTAATTCGGTTAAGACTCGCAGTTTACTTTCGGTTCCCAGGGCAATTTCTTTGGCTTGACGATGGGCTAACATGGCACGTCTGCCTTGCTGCGATCGCGCGCTTTCTTTCACAAACAATTGCCAGCCTTTTAAGTCTTTCAATGAAATCCGTTTCTCTTTCAAAAATTGATTCCGCGTCGCAATTGCCTCTTGATACTGTTGTTTCTCTTTCGGGGATAATTTGACTTTAATTTCCACCGTTTTATAATTAGCTAAAGCATCCCCGGATAAGTCATTAGCGCTTTTGCGATAAATAATGGAACCAATAAGGGCTTCTAATTCTCGTTCGTTGCCATCGGAACGTTCGGGGGTGGCAGTGAGTCCTAAGCGGTAGGGCGCGATCGCGTATTCCGCAATCACTCGGGAAAAGTCAGTGGGCAGATGATGACATTCATCAAAAATTAACAAGGCATACCGATGGCCAATGGCTTCGGCGTAAATCGCAGCACTGTTGTACGTTGCCACCAGAATATCGCTGCGATCATGAGATCCGCCTCCTAACAAGCCCAAATCGATATCGGGAAATGCCGCTTCCAGTTGCGCGTACCACTGATGCATCAAGTCTAAAGTGGGAACCACAATTAACGTCGTGCGCGGGGTAGCTTCCATTGCCAACTGCGCTAAATAGGTTTTTCCCGCTGCGGTGGGCAAAACAACAATGCCTTGTCTCCCCGCTTCTTTCCACTGTTGCAACGCCTCTGCTTGATGGGGATAGGGCGTCATTTCAAAACGAGAATTTAAGGCTAAAGCGTAAAATTCCTTTGCCTCATCAATGAAATCAATCTCTTCAGCTTGTAACGCTTCGACTAAGGCGCGATAATAAATAGCAGGGATGCGAAACTTCTCCACGCGATCGTCCCAAGTTGCAAAATCAATCCAAGCCTTGCCGCCCGGCGGCGGATGGAGTAATAGCGTTCCTTGGTGATACCACAGTTTCGGGGTTCGTCGTGACATTGATTTGATAATTACTCATTAGTCATTGGTCATTGGCTGACAGCGATATTATTCTTGGCTTTTCAAAACAACAATTGAAAACCCATTGAGAATCAGTTCTGTTTCGCCGCTATATACCGTTTCCCCCGATAGCAACTGCGAGTGGTTGGTATCAATGACTGCTTGCCAATGCCGCTGTTGTAAAGTTTCGGGAAGTGTAAATGCAACTTCTTCATCATTAGCATTAAAAAACAATAAAAAGCTATTATCAATCAGACGATTGCCTCGCGGATCCGGTGCCGATAATTCTTGACCATTGAGAAACACAGCAATTGCCTTAGTCAAATCATTATTTTGCCATTGTTGTTCGGTTAAATGACTGCCATCGGCATGATACCAGCCTAAATCGCTGACTTGTGACCCATGAATGGCACGCCCCAGAAACCAATTCCGACGATGAAACACCGGATGTTTTTGGCGAAAAGCAATTAATTGTTGGGTAAATGCCAGCAATTCTTCCTGTTCTGAGGATAACTCCCAATGAAACCAAGTCAGTTCGTTATCTTGACAATAAGTATTATTATTGCCCTGTTGCGTGCGTCCCATTTCATCGCCGCCGAGCAACATGGGAACCCCTTGGGATAACATTAAGGTGGTTAAGAAATTGCGTTGTTGGCGCGATCGCAACGTTAGAATCTCGGGATCGTCAGTTTCGCCTTCTGCCCCGCAATTCCAAGACCGATTGTGGCTGTCTCCATCATGGTTCTCTTCGCCATTATCATGATTATGTTTTTCGTTATAACTGACCAAGTCGCGCAACGTAAAGCCATCATGGGCAGTAATGAAATTAATGCTGGCATGAGGCAATTTTCCATTGGCCTTATATAAATCCGAACTGCCGGTTAAGCGATACGCAAACTCGGTTAAGGTATTTTCCTCACCGCGCCAAAAATCTCGCACCGTATCCCGATATTTGCCATTCCATTCCGACCAGAGTAAGGGAAAATTTCCCACTTGATAGCCGCCTTCTCCCAAATCCCAAGGTTCGGCAATGAGTTTCACGTTAGAAAGAATGGGATCTTGATGGATAATATCAAAAAACGCAGCCAGAGTATTCACCTCATACAACTCTCGCGCCAATGCCGAGGCTAAGTCAAAGCGAAAGCCATCCACGTGCATTTCTTGCACCCAGTAGCGCAAACTATCCATAATCAACTTCAAAACTTGGGGATGACGGACATTCATCGAATTCCCGCAACCCGTAAAATCCATATAGTAGCGAGGATCATCATCCACTAAGCGATAATAAGCAATATTATCAAAGCCGCGAAAACAAAGGGTGGGTCCAAAATGATTGCCTTCTCCGGTATGGTTATAGACCACATCTAAAATCACTTCAATGCCGGCTTGATGTAATGCTTTGACCATCTCCTTAAATTCTGTCACTTGTTCCCCCGCGTTGCCATTGGCGCTATATTCCGAATAAGGGGCAAAATAACCAAGGGAATCATACCCCCAATAGTTATGGAGTCCTTTGTTAACCAAATGGTCAGGATAGGCTAAAAAGTGATGCACCGGCATTAATTCCACTGCGGTTATTCCTAGGGATTGAAGATGGTCAATGGCAACTGGATGCGCTAACCCGGCATAGGTTCCCCGTTGATGTTTTGGAATTTTCGGATGTTGTTGGGTAAAGCCTTTGACATGCACTTCATAGATAATCGTTTCATGCCAAGGGGTTTGCAACGGTTGGTCGCCTTCCCAATCAAAGCCATGATTCACAACAACACATTGGGGAATCAGGTGGCTATCATCGGTATTGGAACAAACTAAGTCCTTTTCTTCAGCATCCCAGGGATAAGCAAAAAGTTCTTCGCCATAACCAACATCTCCGGCAATGGCACAGGCATAGGGATCCAGCAATAATTTTTTGCGATTGAACCGATGTCCTTTTTTGGGGAGAAATTCGCCATTTACCCGATAATTATACCGTTGTCCCGGTTGCAATCCCGGAATATAACCATGCCAGACATAATTGTGGACTTCTTTGAGGGGAAGACGAATTTCATGATCTTGCCCAGTAAATAAGCATAGCTCAATTTCAGTAGCATTTTCGGAGAAGACAGCAAAATTAACGCCTTCCCCATCCCATGTTGCCCCTAGCGGGTGGGGTTTTCCTGGCCAAACCTCTAAATTCACGCCAAATGTTCCAATATGTCTTTTTGATTAATAGTTTACAAGTTTGGCAAAACGCTTTCTGTTTAAAGTAGAGATAGGTAACGAAAAAATCAAAATGATTACAACCAATCCCATCACTTCTCAAGAAATTACGGCGGGGTTTCAGGCATTGTCAGACCCCTTGCGGGTGCAAGTATTAGAATTATTGCAAGAACAAGAATTATGTGTCTGCGATTTGCGCGATCGCGTGTCGGTTGCCCAATCGAAGTTATCGTTCCATTTGAAAATTCTCAAAGAAGCGAAACTTGTGCAAGCACGGCAAGATGGCCGTTGGGTCTATTATTCTCTCAACTTGCCGCAATTATTACTGCTGGAACAATACCTCAACCAACTGCGGGAGAATGCCGTGATACGCCCTGCCTCCAATTGTTCAGAAGACTAGAATGATACAGACGCCTTTAACCCTTGAGTTGGAAACCACACACTTCACTGATGAACAGTTTTATCAGCTTTGTATTGCCAATCGTGACTTAAAATTTGAACGCACGTGATACACTCCAGTATCAAATCGGAGATTATGAAGCTGGCTTCTCCACCCTTAAGGGCTTCGCGTTTTA
>JBDGQV010000076.1:0-2518 GCA_042218725.1 Halothece sp.
GGTCCTTATACTAAATACTGGCGAGAATATTGGTTAAGACGTGTTTTGGAAGCGCAAGTGGAAGTGCGCAAAAATGCCCCAGAAGGTATGGAAGATATTACCTTAATTCAGCCGGATGAATTAAGTGAAATTCGACGCATTTGGTTAGAAGAAAAACACGAATTTGATGATAGTTTGCCTCGCATTTATCAAGAAGTAACCGGTGAACCGTTCCATGATAGCCGCCTCGGTGCAGGCAATCATATTCTGGGCAGCGATGAATGGAGTGTCTTAGAAGAAATTTGTGATGATGATGAAATGCACTTAGAATTGATGGCAAAATTGTTGGATACCGAACGCCAATATCATACAAAATCGCGTCGGGTAGGAATTTATGAATCGTTGGAAAAGTGTTTTGAAACTAGTTCTCGCAGCAAAGAAGAAGCCATTGAAAATGCTCACTTAAAACGGGATTTGAAAACCGCTGTCAATGAACAGGACGCGGAAAAAGTGAAGCAGTTGACTTGGGCAAATATTAAGTTTTCTGGGCAAAATCAAAGCAATAATTCCCAAGACGATTAAAATAGAAATACTGTCGTTATTATGAAAACTTCCTCGTGATTTTACGCGAACTTGTCCTAGAAAATTTCGGTCCCTATCGGGGACGTCAGGTTGTCGATTTAACGCCGGATGCGGATGATGAAGTCCGTCCCATTATCTTATTCGGCGGCATGAACGGCGGGGGCAAAACGACCTTTATGGATGCCATCCGCTTGGCGTTTTATGGACAACGGGCACAATGTTCCACACGGGGAAATTTAAGTTATGCTGATTTTCTTTCCCAAGCGGTTAATCGTCACAGTGAAGGAAAAACGCGCATTGAGTTGGCGTTTGAGGAGATATTGAACAATCAGTTAGTAGTATTTCGCATTACCCGCACTTGGGAAAAAGGGGATAATAAGGATACTTTAAGTATTTTAGTTGATGATTGGCCCGATCGCGCGCTAACTAATACGTGGGATGAATATATTGAAAACTTGCTGCCTTTAGGCATTTCTAATTTATTTCTATTTGATGGGGAACAAGTCAAAGAATTAGCCGAATTAGATGTTCCCCCACCGCAAGTTAAAGAGGCAATTCAATCCTTATTAGGGTTAGAATTAGCGGAAAAATTAGGGGAAGATTTAGACGTTTTAGTCAATCGCAAACGGAAACAGTTAGCCAATCAAACAACCCTAAGTCAGTTAGAAGAAATCGAAAACAAACTCAATCAACAAAAAGCGGAATTACAGGAGGCAAAAGACAAACAAACCGAGTTGCAAAAAACACTGAATCGCGCCCAGGAAACCCATCGGCTTGCCTTAGAAAACTTCCTTTCCGAAGGCGGCAAAATTGCCTCGCAACGGTCGCAACTTGAACGCAAAATTAACGATCTCAAAGCCAACGCCGAAACCCAACGAGAAGAATTAAGAGAAATGGCGGCGGGTGTCTTGCCCTTAGCCCTAATCACCCCTCTGCTTACCGATGCCAAACAACAGGGGGAAACGGAATTAGACTATCAACAAGCCTTAATGACGCAGGAAGTGGTAAAAGAGCGCGATCGCGCCTTACTCGACTATATCAATCAATTGGCAATTTCTGCTACAGAAGTGGATAAAATTTCTGCCTTTTTAAAAGAACAAGATCAAAGCATTGAACAAAAACTTAATCCAGAAACGCCGCCCTATTTGCGCCCGGATCAAGATACCATTAATCAGTTAAATACTATCCTAGATCATCAGCTTCCCAGTGCCGTCAAAGACTTGAAATCCAAACTGGAAAAACTGGAAAATATTACCGCTGAAATTGACAACAGCGAACGCGAACTTTCTAATGCCGCCTCCCCGGAAGTTTATCAACAATTAGAACAAGAAGTTCAACAAGCGCAAGAAAAACGCGCCCAAGCCCAAGCCGATTATGAAGCAGGGCAACGTCATCTCAATGAATTAGAAGAAAAGATCAAAAAAACGCAACGGGAACTGGAACATTATAGCCAAGAAGCGATTGACCAACGCAACAACGAACATATTATTCAATCGGCAGGAAAAGTTCAAAAAACCCTAGAACAATTTAAAGAAAAACTGACGCTGAAAAAACTCAACAAACTGGAAATTGAAGTTACCGAATGTTTTAGATATTTACTGCATAAATCCGACTTGGTGCATCGCGTCAGTATCGATACCAACAACTTTCGCCTTTCCCTGTTTGATACCGAAGGCAAACCCATTCCCAAACATCGTCTCTCGGCTGGGGAAAAACAACTCCTCGCCATTGCCTTTTTATGGGGGTTAGCCCGTGTTTCTCACCGGCAACTTCCCATTGCGATTGATACCCCGCTAGGGCGCTTAGATTCCTCCCACCGCCATAATCTGGTGGAACGGTATTTTCCCAGTGCCTCCCATCAAGTGATTCTCTTATCCACTGATACCGAAATTGGGAAACAAGAATACGAACAACTGCAACACCAAGACGCGATCGCGCACCAGTATCAACTCCAATA
>JBDGQV010000077.1:0-7287 GCA_042218725.1 Halothece sp.
TAAAGATGAATTGTTAGGAACAATATTCTCCCACTCCGCGATCGCGCTTTCGTCAAAACCTAACTGACCTCCAAGTTCCGTGAACTCATTATTAGCACCAATATCATTTTCTTCTGGAAAATTGATATCAGTGTTGACATCGGTTAAATCCATAAAATTTACTCTTTGCTTGTCTGCAGTTAAAGAGTAAATGAATTTATGGAATAATCCATCGTTTATATTACTGAAATCTAGTAAAAAAAGTAACAATAATAATACCGTTTTTGTAAGTGCTTTTACCAACATAATATCTAGGTATATATCTGATTTTGTACTTTATTTTGATTGGTTTAAGTTCTATCTAATCAAGAACAAAAAAAGTTAATTAGATAGCTTAGTTTTGACTCAACTGACATTTTTTTCATCAATTATTTTATTCTCCTACTAAAAATAAATTAAACAATATCAAGTTCAATTGATTTGAAAACGAATTATAGCATAAATAGACATAATCAATGTAACATTTTTAATCGTTTATCCTGATGAAATGCTTGAATAAAGGCAATTCTACACAAAAATATAATAATTTTGCTATTGGCGTTATCAGTTTTCACTATTTAAGAAAAAATGAAGTAGAATCTTAATAAAAAGAATTAGATAGAAAGGTAATATGATTCTTATTACTAACCTTTCTGTTTTGAAGATGAGTAAAGTAGTAATTTTTACCAATTAGTTTCGATTCTTATTCAAAATCTGTGCCTTTACGACTGGTTATCTCTCTTTCCGATAACACTGATGAAAATTTAGCTAAGGGAAAGTTACTGACAATTCTCACAAACAAACTCTTCTTATAGTTGTCTGTTGGGGATGCTAGAGGTTTCAAGGCCTGAATGATATGCGCAATAATGCTTAGAATATGAAGCATTTTAAACGCAATAATACCTAGAGACCTCTAAGTGAATTAGGAGATTCTCTAGAATCCAATGCGGTTACAGCAGCAGTACCTCTGCGAGGTATATGCAGGAAGAACGGCAATTGCCTTGCTTCGTTCTCTGATTCCCTGCTGACAAAAAGAAGACTTCAAGCAAGAGTAAGGGAGAAAATAACCTTAGAGAAAGGCCATAAAAAAAGAATCCCCATGCCTTGCGGATGGGGAGATTTAATTATCGTTAACGGTGAAATTGAGTTGGATAATAGGTTGGATGTCATCGGATCCAACCCGTGATGTTCTTAGAAATTAGGCTGCTTTCACTTCCTCAAGAACTTCTTGGGCTTCTTGGGGTTCTAAGCGAGGACCGTAACTGGTAACCAAGCGTGCAGAGGCCGCAGAACCAAGTTTTCCAGCATCAGCATAATTCATGCCGTTAGTAACGCCATACAAGAAAGCGCCAGCAAACATATCGCCTGCGCCCACAGTATCGACTGCCTTCACTTGGTGAGGGGCAATTTCTAATAGATTTTCTCCATCATAAACAAGCGCCCCTTTCGGACCGCGGGTAATCGCAAAGGCGTTGCTTAAGGTTTTGAGATAATCTGCTGCTTTGCCTAAATCTTCAGTTTCAGCGAGGGTAAGTGCTTCAGTTTCGTTGGAGAAAATTAAATCAATACCGTCGCCAATGATTTCCATGAATCCTTCTTTGAAGAATTTGGCCATGTTCAAGTCAGATAGAGATAGGGCCACCTTTTTCCCTGCATTATGGGCTATTTCCCGTCCTTTAACGGCAGCACTCTTACCATTGGGATCGGCAACCAGATATCCTTCAATGTAGGTGTACTCTGCATCTTTGATGGCTTCGGGAACCAGTTCTTTTTCCGAAAATTCTGCCGAAATCCCTAAGTGGGTATTCATCGTACGGTCAGCATCAGGGGTGACAAATACCAAGCATTGACCGGTAATGCCGGGTTCGGGGTCATGGTATTGTAGGTTGGTATCAATGCCAGCGTTCACTAAATCTTGATAATAGGATTGTCCCATCTCATCATTAGCCACTTTACAGGAATAGAAACCCTTTCCACCAAACTGACTAATGGCAAACATCGTGTTCGCAGCCGAACCGCCACCGCTTTTCTCACCAATGTATTCCCGCAACTCGCTAATAAGCTGTTGTTGGCGATCAGCTTCAATCAGGGTCATTACCCCTTTGTCAATGCTGAGATTTTCTAGGATATCAGGTGTAACTTTAAATTCAATGTCTAAGAGTGCATTTCCCATGCCATAGACGTTATATTTAGCCATACACTTTTTCTCCTTAATAAGTTGACTTGCAGTTATTGCCTGCAACCTTGCTATCTTATCACCTACTGTAACGACTTAACGGATCATGCATATTTTACTGGTTGATGATGAACGAGAATTGACAACGCCTCTATCTCGCGTGTTAACTCAAGAAGGATATCAGGTTGATGTGGCCAATAATGGAGTGATGGGAGAAGAGTTAGCGCAAAACAATGACTATCATTTATTGATTTTAGATTGGTTAATGCCGGAAAAATCGGGGTTGGAATTATGTCGCAATTTGCGATCGCGCGGGAATCAAACTCCTGTCCTATTTTTAACGGCAAAAGATACTGTCGATGATCGCGTCTCCGGCTTAGATGTCGGCGCCGATGACTATATTGTCAAACCCTTTGAGTTACGAGAATTTTTGGCAAGAGTCCGAGCCTTAATTAGACGATCTTCTCAAGAAACCGCAGTCAGTTCTCGTCTCAAAGTCGCTGATTTAGAATTCGATCCTGATAATCAGTTGGCTTATCGCAACGGCAGAACCATTGAACTCTCGGAAAAAGAAGCCAGACTTCTTTCCTATTTTATGCAGTTTCCTCAGCAACTCTTAACCCATCAACAAATTTACCAATATTTGTGGGGAGAAGATAGTACACCCAGCAGCAATGTTTTAGCTGCCTTAGTGCGGTTATTGCGACGAAAAATTGAAGCGCCTGGAGAAACGACATTAATTCATACCGTTTATGGGAAAGGCTATCGGTTTGGGGAAATTTCAGAATGAATAATGGCTTACCAAATGCGTTGCAAGTCTAATTGGAATTGGGGCAATAGGGGATCTGCCGATAACCAACAAGGCGAAGGGAGTACTTTATTCCCGTAAAACGTAACCCACGCTGCGCACGGTTTGAATTAAACGGGGTTCTCCTTCTGCTTCTAACTTTAATCGTAAATAGCGAATATAAACTTCAATAATATTGGAATCTCCCATAAAATCGTAACCCCATACCCGTTCTAAAATTTGGTCGCGGGTTAAGACTTGACGGGGATGATTCAGGAGATAGCGCATGAGTTCAAATTCTTTGGCAGTTAATTCGATCGCGCGATCGCCTCGATACACTTCTCGGGTACTGGTATTCAGCTTTAAATCCTGAAACTGTAAAATATCGGTTTCTTCATCTTGCGTGCGGCGTAAATGGGCGCGAACTCGGGCAAATAACTCTTCAATACTAAATGGTTTGACTACATAATCATCGGCACCGGCATCCAACCCTTCCACGCGATCGCCGATTTCATCTTTTGCGGTGAGGATAATCACTGGAACCGTGCTTCCTGTTTGCCGCAATCGCCGACAAATCTCCAATCCCGAAATTCCGGGCAACATCCAGTCTAAAATGAGCAAATCCGGAGAAGATTCTCGCGCTTGGGTTAATCCGTCAAAGCCATCTGTGGCAGTGGTTACTTCATACCCTTCATATTTCAGTTCTAGCTCAATAAATTGCGCCAGTTTGGCTTCATCTTCAACAATTAAAATTTGGGCTGTCATTTCAGGTGGAAGCAAGTAGTTATGCTTAATTTTATCTTAAGCAGTTTCCTCCTGTCTGCAACCGCCACTGTTCCCTTCTTCTCTAAAACGGAGAGGGAGGGATTCGAACCCCCGAGGAGCTTAGCGCTCCTAGCGGTTTTCGAGACCGCCGCAATCAACCACTCTGCCACCTCTCCGGGCAACTCAATTTTAACGCTTCATTGGTGATTGTTCAAGGAACATTGCTTTCCTCTCAAGCAGTCAATTTCATTAATTGCTTGCCACAAGTCCAATTGATTTACAAGTTTGGAAATATATCAATCAATCTCTCTTTTCTAGACTTAACACAAATGTCCCCTTCTCCAGTATGATGACAGGTTGAATCCTGAATAAATAATGAGGCAATTCATTCATGGAACATCGTGGCGTAACCATTTGGTTAACTGGTTTAAGTGGTGCCGGAAAAACAACAATTACCAAAGCATTGGAACAAGAACTGCGATCGCGCCAATGTGAGAAACTAGAAGTATTGGATGGCGACATTGTTCGTCAAAACCTCACCAAAGGCTTAGGTTTCAGTAAAGAAGACCGCGATACCAATATTCGCCGCATTGGTTTTGTGGCCAATCTTTTAACTCGCAATGGCGTAATTGTTATTGTTTCAGCAATTTCTCCTTATCGGGAAGTCAGAGAAGAAGTAGGTCAGCAAATTGGCAACTTTATTGAAGTATTTGTTAATGCCCCTTTAGAGGTTTGCGAAGAACGAGATGTGAAAGGGTTATACAAAAAAGCCAGGGCTGGGGAAATTCAAAAATTCACCGGGATTGACGATCCCTATGAACCGCCTAAAAACCCGGCTGTAGAATGTCGCACGGATTTAGAGTCATTAGATGAAAGTGTTGGAAAAATATTAGGAAAATTAGAAGAATTAGGCTATATTATGAGTTAATATTATCTCAGTGGGATGAGTTCACTTTTATTGATCAATTACTGCATTTAAAATCAACTTTTCTCCCGATTTCTTGTAAGGGCGGATCGTCATTCGTCCCTACAAGAATCGTTTCCCGAATGGTGTGGAAAAATCGCGGCAATTGGGAGAGTTAGAAACCAAATGGGTTCAAATATTCCGAGATTGAGCAATTTTGAAACTCAAGAAAATAACGGGAATAATTCCTACCAGAATAATGGTTAATGCTGGTGCCGCCGCTTCAATTAAGCGTTCATCGGAAGCATATTGATAAACTTGTACCGCTAGGGTATCGAAATTAAACGGTCGCATAATCAACGTTGCCGGCAGTTCTTTCATCACATCCACAAACACCAGCATCACCGCTGTTAAAATGCCGCCCCACATTAAAGGCGTATGAACATGCAACAGCGTACTGCTAACACTATGACCTAAACTTCTTGATGCTTCATCCAGACTCGGTTTAATTTTCTCCAAACTCGATTCCACCGCATTAAAAGAAACTGCCAGAAACCGCACTAAATAGGCAAAAATGAGGGCAGTCACGGTGCCGCTTAAGAGTAATCCAGGAGAAACATCAAAAGTAGCCCGCATCCAACTATCAACAGTTTTATCCAATCGCGTTACCGGAATTAAGACGCCCACAGCAATGACGGTTCCCGGAATCGCATAGCCCATCGCGGAAATTCGCACGCCGAGGTTGAGTAACCAAGACTTGCCTTGACGTTGCCCATACGCTAAAAACAGCGCGATCGCGCTCGCTAAAATAGCACTAATGATGGCTAAGGTCAGACTATGCCGCGCCAAATCCCAAAAACTTTCATCGAGGGTATATTGGGCATTGGCAACGGTTAAATACACCAAATAGCTGGCGGGAACAACAAAGCCAAAAGTAATGGGCAAGGTGCAAGCCATCATTGCACCAAAAGCACGGATTCCTGAGAGTTGATGTTTGGGTGGCGATTGGTAACTGCTGCCGGCTTGATAATAACGGGCTTTACTGCGAGATAATCGTTCTAGAAGAATTAATATAGCAATAAATATCATCAAAACTGCAGCCAGTTGCGCAGCCGCCAGACGTTCTCCCATCCCAAACCAAGTCCGATAAATGCCGGTGGTAAATGTCGTGACGCCGAAATATTGAACGGTGCCAAAATCTCCCAAGGTTTCCATTAATACTAATGCTACCCCAGACGCGATCGCGGGACGGGCTAAGGGCAGGGCAACCGTAACAAAACTTCGCCAAGGATTGCATCCCAAACAACGACTGGCTTCTAAGGTAGCAGTTGCCTGTTCTAAAAACGCCACGCGCACCAGCAGATACACATAGGGATATAATACAAGAATCAGCATCGCGATCGCGCCCCAAATGTTGCGAATTTCGGGGAACCAGTAATCATTCACACTCGCCCAGCCAAATACGGATCGTAACGCGGTTTGAACCGGACCAAAAAAATCTAGCAAGTGCGTATAGGTATAAGCCAGAAGATAAGCCGGTGCAGCGAGGGGAAGTAACAGCGCCCATTCCAGAATCTTACTGCCGGGAAATTGGCACATCGTGACGAGCCAAGCGGTTCCCACACCAATCATCGTAACGCCAATCCCCACCCCTATCATTAAGGTAAACGAGTTTTTGAGATACTCGGGTAGCACCGTTGTCGCTAAATGTTCCCAAATCTCTCCCGTCTCTGCAAATACGCTAGCAACAATGAATAAAATGGGAGTAGCAATTAAAAGGGCAACCAGTAAAACGCCAATTGTCCAAGAATTGAATATTGTCTGACGGACTTGTTGGGTGGTTTGGGAGATAACCGATAACACAGTCATATTGCACCGACCAAAGGAACGCTCATTGATAGTTTAGCAAGGAGGGATCATCGCAATGCTGAAAAGTTATGAAGCAATTTATGACAACAATATGCCTTTAACCCAATCAGAATATCAAGCCCAAGTTAACAGCGCGATCGCGCAATTGTCTCAGGATCTCCCCACGCTCTTCCAAAAAGATATTGCTTATCATATCTATAGTTCCGATATTTTTTTCAAAGATCCCGTCAATCAGTTTCAGGGCAAAATTAACTATCGGATTATCTTTTGGACATTGCGCTTTCATGCCCGCTTATTCTTTACCGAAATCTATTTTGATGTTCATGATATCCAACAAACAGAAATAGATATTATTAAAGTATGGTGGACAGTTCGCGGAAAATTGCGTGTTCCTTGGCAAGCCAACATTTTTTTTAATGGCGATTCCACCTACAAATTAAATGAAGAAGGATTAATCTACGATCATCGCGACAACTGGGATCGCGCCCCCAAGACAATTCTCAAACAGTTTCTCCCAGCCTCGCAAACCAGTCAGTAACGGAAAAAAGATTGAAGACAACAACAACTTTGTCACCTCCCTAATTTGCAAAGTTGGGGAATTTGAGATCAGCCGACTCTTCCTTGACGTTAGAGTAATGTTTTAATTTATAATAAATAGATAATTAGTTATATAAATAATTAAAATGTTATTTCGTCAACTTTTTGATCCCGAAACCAGTACTTATAGTTATCTCATTGCTGATTCCCATAGCCAAGAAGCCGTTTTAG
>JBDGQV010000078.1:0-1682 GCA_042218725.1 Halothece sp.
AGCGCGATCGCTTCTCCGAAGCGGTGAGCTTCGCTCAATAGCGTCTTTTTCGGAGTATCAATATTTTTACCAAATAAAGGGAATTAGCCGTTTGCTTGTCTGTTGATAGTCAGAATAGTTTTCGTATTTTTCTAACATAGAACGTTCTCTAGCTTGGATGCGTTGCCAGTAGAAAACAGCAATCGTAGCTGGTACTAAATAAGCCCAAACCGAGCCAGCAACAATACTAAAGCTAAGATAGCGTAATAAGTCACCAAAATAATTAATATGACGGGCAAATCGCCAAATGCCATCACGGACTAAGCCAACACCTTGTTGCTTGGCAGTTAATTTTTGTACGTCAGCACTCGTGTTTATTAAACTACCAAAAAAATAAAGAGGTAAGCTAATCGCTACCGCCCCCAGAGAAATTGCTTCGGGATTGGTGAATGCTAAAAAACCAGGAAGAGCGTAAAAAATACCCACAAATAAAACCGTAAATAAAATACCAACTATATTGATGGGTTCATTGAAGATAACACGACGCCTTTCAGGATATAGCCATTGTTCTAGCAACCACCAAACACAATAGCCAACATGTAGGCAGAGATAAATTACTTGGCGCATCCCTGACACCCCAAAAGCAATAGCAAAACTGCCTAAAAGTAAAATCGTGATAATTTTGGCAAGATTAATCGCTTGGAGTTGCGTAAATTGGGAAGATTGAGTAGTAGAAGTTTGCAAGACTAAAACACTTGAGAATTCAATTGATCCTAATCCTAATGCTCAGTATGCATATAATTGAAAAAGTAAGATTGTGGTTCTAGCTAGTATCGCAACCATCTCTAGGCAGTAGTAATCAAGATCGCGATCGCGCGAAACTTGTTCAGCTTTTCGGCTCAATCGCGCGACATTAAAAACTGCCTCAAGCTACAATGAGGCAGACCGGCGGGAATCAGTTACTGAAATGGCCAAGCCTGAGATTAGAGCAGTTAAAAAAAATTCCAACAAAAGCAAGGAGTCTTCCCAGAAGGAAACTAAGCCCAACGAGTCGCCTTCACAAAAACAAGCCGAATCTGATCAATCAAGTCCGGAACCGGCAAGCCCGTCTAGCAACCAACCTTCCTTATCTAGTTCCGAAACGCTACAAAAGCCAGACGCGTCAGCTTCCAAACCGGCAGTAGCTGAGGAAAGTTTATCTTCTTCTGGAAAGGAACAACAGAAAGAATCCGCAGAAGCAAGCCAGGAAACATCGAATCAGGAAACCACAACACGCTTCTTTCAAGCAGTTGGCGTTATTGAGGGAGAAGTCTCCTTCGATGAACAAGGTCAGGCAAAAGTAACCGTTTCCGGTCAAACCTATCCGCTTCTGTATATACCAAAGCAAAAGTATAAGCTGTTGGCACTACAGAAGCGCATCAGGGAAACCGGTAATCCAGTAAAACGGTTAATCGTTTATCCCAGAGCAATCCACTTTCCCGACAAGAATCAACCGCAACAAATCCAGTTTCAGCTTTTGAAGTTTGAGGAGACAACGGAAGAGCCGAGGTTTGGGATCTCCCAAAATTTAGCCAACATGGAGTTCCAAATCGGGGGGCTTTGGCAGTTTATTCCAGTTTGCCGCGTGCCCTGCATTTCCGTATTTAAGAACGCAACACCGGAGCGTCTGGAATGGATCAAACAAGCTAATATCCAGAGTCGGG
>JBDGQV010000079.1:0-10432 GCA_042218725.1 Halothece sp.
TTGATTGCGTAAATAAAGATCAGCTTCTGCTTGGGCAACTTGGTCTAATCCCACAATATAGACCATATCAGCTTCTTGTCCTTTGGCGCGATGAATCCGCGAAATGGTAACGCCTCCTTCACACCAAAACTGATTGGGGCGGCGTTGACGGGAAGGCGTCTGAAAGAGATTGCAATCGGGGGCACTGGGCAGATAAATATCAATGCCTTGCTGATACAGAAATGTCGCAACTTTGGTTTCTAACTGTTTTGCCCTCAAGCTGTTTCCCAAGACTAAAACTAAGAGGTTACGACTTGGGCGTAAGCCTTCCTGTCGCAAGTTGGTCAAAATTTGCTGGGCTAAAGCTGTTAATTCTTCTTGTCGTGTGGCGTAACTTTGAAAGCGAACAATGTCTCCTTGCCATAATTCGGGTAAGGGATGAGGGGAGTTTTCTTGGGGGCGTTGCAGGGTAATTTCTGTTTGCGGTTGCAAACTGCCTTTCACTTGATAACCTAAGGCTTGCCAGTCTTGGGAATGGGTAACGCCAGTTAACATCCCGTCTCGTCTTAATAACCCCATGCCAATGCCGTGGGCGAAGGTAATGACAGGATGCGGAAGACGGTAACAGCGGGAGAGAATTTCGGTTTTTTTGATGCCATCCCCATATTCCCCACTCAAGAGATGGGCTAACTCATCCCCTAAAATTTCGCCAGGGGTGGGAATGGATAAATTATTGAGGCTTTGCGCTTCATCGTATGCCCAAATCAATCTTCGTTGTTGCGGTTGGCTAGGATGAACCGGATGCAAGGCTTGATAGGCGAGTTGGTAAAAGGGTTGTTTGCTTGCTAGGTTGATGTTGTTATCAATTAATAAATCTTGTCCTTCATCAATTAAAATGGCATCAAACAGTTGCGGAATCGAGGCTTTTGCTAATAAATCATCACAAGCAACGGCAAGGGCAATCTGAGGCTGATATCGTTGCGATTTAGGGATATCTTGCACGGTAAGCGGAGAAACGCCTGTGCTTTCACAGAGAACGCGGTACAAACCGGGTTGATTTTTTGCCCCCCAAGCATGAAGAACGCGCAAGTTTGAGGTTTTGGGATCAAATTGAATGGTTTCCTCGCTAAATCGGTTTAACCATTGATTCAGTTGATCAATGATTACCGAATACATGGTGCGAGAAAAAAATACGATCGCGATCGTCCATTGCGGATATTTTAAGTGCATTTGCGCCGCTTTTTGACATAAAAGGGCAGTTTTTCCTGATCCGGCAATGCCTCGAATGCGTTGACAACCAGGAGGAATTTGTTTGCCAATTTTTTCTTGTTGCTGATCGAAATTTGAAATGTGTTGATGAATCTGTTGTAAGACTTTGCCGCGACTATCTGGAGAAGCAAGAACGCGATAAGTTGGTTTTTGATAAAGCGGCGTTCCGCTAATAACAGCGAGTAATAATTGCCATTGCGTTTCGGTCAAATGATTCCCTTGAAATCGGGGAGTTGTATTTTCAATCGTTGCTAATAGCGTATCAGTTGCATTCAAATCCGTTTGCAGTAAAAGGGGTGGATTGCTGGGCAAAAGATGAAAGCCGCGATCTTCCCAATCCGCTTGCGTAATGTTGGGTAAGGCAACAAAAATTCGACTGGTAATTTGATTGCTTAAACTGGGTTCGCGATCGCAGTAAGAGAGAAGAGAAGTTAGTTGATTTTCTGCTTGTTGATAGGGATTGCCGCTGCTAATATAGAAATTTTGATATTGCCAAAGATGTCCTGTAATTTGTTTAATTTGATTAATCACAAGGGCTTTGACTTCAATGATAATAATTCCCAGAGCGCGATCGAGGATTAAAATATCAGGTTCTTTCCGAAAATTGCCCACTTGGGAAAAAATGGGATACCGCCAGTAGGCGATGCAGTTTCGCCCTTGAAAGGCATTTTGAATTGTTGTCCAAACTTTCTTTTCAGCACTTGCCCCTGCTTGGTTTAAGGGTTCAGTGGCAATAAATTGAGCCGTCATTCCCAAGTTGGATGTCTCCTCGCCCCTTTTACTCTTTTTTATACCATTTTTATGAATTTTGCGATACCGATAAATCTGCTAAAGACAGCGAAATAGAGGATTTCAAATACAGCTATAAATTGAATAATCGAAATCGTATTAAGCGGTATTTCTCAACTTCTGATAAAATTTTGCCAACTCGTGGAACAATAACCAACTTTTTTCTTCTGAAATGAATAGCGCGATCCGCACAAATTTATGAAACAAGCCAAAGCAATTCTAGATCAGACAACGTTGAACATTGATTTACGGGATTTACAAATTTTTGCTTTAAGTTCCTTCTTGCTATTAGGTTTGATGAGTCAAGGATTTGATTTTGCCTTAAATTCTCAAACCATTATGGTTGCAATTTTTGCGTCACTCTGTACTCAATACTTAGCTGACTTATTTTTAAAACAGAAAGAAACCCCAGAGTTGATTTCCCGTAGTGCTTTAATTACTGGGTTAGGATTATGTTTATTGTTGCGAACTAATTCTTGGGAAATTATGGCCTTCGCTGCAGTGAGTGCTGTGCTAAGCAAATTTTTAATTAAATATCGCGGAAAACATTTATTTAATCCTGCTAATTTTGGGATTATTACCGTCTTATGTTTGACAGATCAAGCCTGGGTATCGCCTGGGCAATGGGGAGAATCGTTTTTACTGGCATTATTATTTATCAGTATTGGCGGTTTAATTTTAACTTGGTTGGGACGCTGGGAAACAACTGCTGTATTTTTGCTGGTTTATGGATTAGGAATTGCTTTGCGAAATCAATGGTTAGGATTTGGGCCGGAAATTTGGTGGCATGAAATCAGCAGTGGTAGTTTATTATTATTTGCCTTTTTTATGATTAGCGACCCGCGTTCAATTCCCGATGGGAAATGGGGAAGAATCATTTGGTCAAGCGCGATCGCGCTACTGACACTTATCTTAAAATATCAATTTTTCTTAGCAACCGCGCCATTTTTGGCGTTATTTTTCCTATCCTTTTTAACCCCAATCTTTGACTATTTTTGGCAAGGCAAACGCTTTAGCTGGGCTTTGACGACTTATCAATTGGGAGGAAATCAAAATGAAACGGCTAAACTTTAAACTGGTTCTAGGGGCAGTCGGCGGAATTCTGGCGTTGTTTTTCCATATTTCTCCGGCGCTAGCCTTTTGCGGTTTTTATGTTGCCCAAGCCGATGGCGACCTTTATAATCAAGCTTCTCAAGTCATTATGGCACGGGATGGAGACCGAACGGTCTTAACCATGGCTAATGATTATCAGGGCAAGGTGGAAAATTTTGCACTGGTGGTTCCGGTTCCTGTGGTGCTACAAGAGGAACAAGTGCAAGTGCAAGATCCTAAAATTATTAAACGGATTGATAATTTTAGTGCCCCGCGTTTAGTAGAATACTTTGATGATAATCCCTGTCGCCAGGAAAGACCAATTCTGCGAGAATCAATGGCACCGCAAACAGCAGCAGGGGCAAGGGCGCAATCAGCGGATTCTTTAGGCGTAACAGTGGAAGAAGAATTTGACGTTGGGGAGTATTCGATTGTCATTCTTAGCGCCAAGGAATCGAACGGCTTGGAAACCTGGTTGCAAGAAAATAATTACAATATCCCGGATGGGGCAAGTAAATTATTACAACCCTATATTCGTCAAAACTTAAAATTCTTTGTTGCTAAGATTAATTTAGAAAAATATAATCCAGACAAATTTACTTCCTTGCGCCCACTACAAATGGCGTATGAATCGTCTCGGTTTATGTTGCCAATTCGGTTGGGCACTCTGAATGCCCAAGGCAACCAAGATTTACTGGTTTATATTCTGTCTCCGAAAGGGCAAGCAGAAGTTACCAACTATCGCACCGTAAAAATTCCTTCCGATGTTCAGATTCCAGTTTATATCAAGGAGGAAGAAAAATTTCCTGAGTTTTATCAATCTATGTTTGAAAAAAGCTGGGAGAAAAACAATGGTAAAACCGTCTTTTTAGAATATGCTTGGGATATGAGCAAATGCGATCCTTGTTCGGCACAACCGCTTAATTCAAAAGAATTGAAAGATGCTGGTGTCTTTTGGGATGATAGTTCTGTATTTATTACCCGGCTTCATGTGCGATATAACCGCAATCTTTATCCGCAAGATTTACGGTTTCAAGAAACGCCAAACCGGGAATTTTTCCAAGGACGATATGTTATTCGTCATCCCTATGATGGGGAAGCAACTTGCCCAGAAGCGGATTCTTATTATGAACGAGTGCGCGATCGGCAAGAAAAAAATGCTCAAACCCTTGCGAATTTAACGGGTTGGAAATTGTCAGAAATTGAAGAAGAAATTGACTTTGTTGAAATTCAAGGCAATGCTTCTGAAGTGTGGTGGCGACAACTGTTTAATTAATAATGACAAGATTTGCTATTGAGACGCCCGTTTTTGTGCAAACCACTGTTGCAATTGTTCCCGACAAGCAGTATCTAAAATACCGCCAATGACGGTTAAATAATGATTTGAGGCGGCGCTGTCAGGAAGATTTAGAACACTCCGCACGGCGCCGGTTTTAATATCATCTGCCCCGTACACTAAGGTGCCCAGCCGGGCTTGAACGATCGCGCCGCTGCACATAGGACAAGGCTCCAGTGTGACATATAGGGTACAATGATTTAAGTGCCAATTAGCTGCTCCTTTGCTTGCCTGGCGAATTGCTATAATTTCAGCATGAGCTGTGGGATCGCGATCGCGCTCTTTGCGGTTATTTCCTTGCCCAACGATGCTTTCTTCAGCATCAATAATAACTGCCCCAACCGGAACTTCCCCTGCCTTACTTGCGTTTTCAGCGAGTTGCAGGGCATACTGCATCCAACGACAATGCTTCTGATAACTGATCTTATCCAGCTGCATTCGCCGGTTGCATTAATAATTTATCCAGTTCGCCGCTTTTATCAAGGGCATACAGTTCGTCACAACCGCCAATATGTTCATTATTGATAAAAATTTCGGGAACAGTGCGTTGCCCATTGGCACGTTTCGCCATTTGGTTTCTCGCCTGTTCATCGCCATCAATTTTGTATTCTGTAAATTTTACCCCTTTCCAACCCAACAGGAGTTTAGCGCGGATACAAAACGGGCAAGTTTGCCAAGTGTAAATTTCAACGTCAGCTTGAAAGTTTTCCGGTTGTCGTCCCAATAAAGTGAGTAATCTTTGAAGCATAGCTATCTTAGCCGATTATGAGTACCTTACCTGTCTATGTTAAATGACTATTTCGGCATCTTCTCTAATTCCCCGAGATCAGCTAATCCCAATAATCATCTCTCTAATACAGGAAAAGCAGTCACAGTAGCATTTGCGTCCAAGGAAGCTAAGTTAGAAAGCAATCCTAGTTGAGGTAGATAATTTTCAACCGAAATTTTAATTCGATTCTTCTCATTAAATAAAGCGGGCAGCGGGAATCGAACCCGCATCATCAGCTTGGAAGGCTGAGGTTTTACCACTAAACTATGCCCGCCTTTTTGATCGATTCGCTCTACCTAGATTAACATAACCCCTTGCGCTTGGCAACTCACCTTCTAAATTCGTTAGGGTAAGAATTGCAAGGAGCTTGCAGGTGCTGGCTATGCAGTCATTTTAAAAATTAATATGGTCATTTGATTAATGATTAAATCATATTATTGGCAAGATGAAAGTTTGCCCGTGCATCATTTTCAAGAATTAGCATCAACCAATCATACCGCTTGGCAACTTTTCCACAAGGGAAACACTCCTCCTTATATTGTTACAGCAGATCAACAAACTGCAGGAAAAGGACAATGGGGAAGACAATGGGTTTCTAGTCAAGGCGGTCTTTATTTATCAATTGTCTTGTCTCCAGAAATGACCATTGAAGAGCCTTCCCATCTAACAATTAGTACAGTTTTTGGTATCACTGAATTATTATTAGCTTATCAAATTCCAGTCCAAATTAAATGGTTAAATGATATTTTTCTACAACGCAAAAAACTAGGCGGTGTTTTAACGGAAACTCGTGTCAAAAATAATCAACTAAAAGCAGTTGTGATTGGCATTGGTATTAATTGGGATAACCAAGTTCCTGAACTGGGAATTGCACTAAACAACTATTTATATAACAGTAATATCGACCCGAAGTTAAAATTAGCTGCTACTTTTAGCAACCAAATAAATTATCAAAAATTACCTTCAAAAATTGTTGATTTAAATGACTTAAGAGAAATTGTTATTACTGGTACTCTGTTTGGATACCAGCGTTGCTTGGAGGAAGGTTTAACTGCGATATTGCCGCAATATGAAGCTCGACTTCTCAATGAATTTGATAGATAAAAGAAACGAGAGTTCACTTATCACTGGAATGAACTGACAGGGAGAGACATGTAAATGCTATAATTGTGCATTGTCCATTATCAGTTATTTATTATGTCTTCTTCTCCAGAAAAAAGCAATCAACAAAGTGCTTCTAACTTAAGAGAGATTCGCGCAACTCGTATTCAAAAAGTTGAAAAATTACAAGAAGAGGGACTCATTCCCTTTGCTTATAAATGGGACATTACTCATCATGCCAAAGAACTCCAACAGCAATATATTGAATTAGACAACGGTGAAGAAATAGAAACTTCTGTTTCTATTGCTGGACGCATTGTTGGTCGTCGTGTTTTTGGTAAACTTGCCTTTTTTACCCTTCAAGATGAAACGGGAACGATTCAACTCTATTTAGATAAAAAACGAATTACAGCAGGAATGTCAAATCTTGACAATGCCTTTAATATCCTGAAAAAACAAACTGATACAGGGGATATTTTAGGGGTCAAAGGAACTATTAAACGGACGGAAAAAGGAGAACTGTCGGTTAATGTTGATGAATACAATATTTTAACCAAATCGCTGCTTCCACTTCCCGATAAATGGCATGGTTTGACGGATACAGAAAAACGTTATCGCCAACGCTATGTCGATTTAATTGTTAATCCCAATGTGCGGGAAACTTTCCGTAAACGGGCAAAAATTATTGCCGCAATTCGGCGGTATCTAGAACAAGAAGAATTCTTAGAAATTGAAACCCCAGTCTTACAAGTTGAAGCTGGCGGTGCTGATGCCCGTCCATTTGTCACATATCATAATACGTTAGATATGGACTTATATTTAAGAATTGCTACAGAACTCCATCTCAAACGGTTAATTGTCGGCGGGTTAGAAAAAGTATTTGAATTAGGAAGAATTTTTAGAAATGAAGGCGTTTCCACGCGGCATAATCCAGAATTTACATCCATTGAGGTGTATCAAGCTTACGCCGATTATTACGATATGATGACCTTAACCGAAAATATTATTACTTCCGCAGCCAACGAAGTATTAGGGTCACTTCTTTTATATTATCAAGGAGAAACAATTGATTTAAATACTCCTTGGAAACGGGCAACAATGCACGATTTAATCCAGGAAAAAACCGGGATTGATTTTAATCAGTTTAATGACTTTACGGAAGCCAAACAAGCAGCCCAAGCAGCGGGAATCAATATCCCTGAAGATTGTGAATCGATTGGAAAATTATTAAATGAAGCCTTTGAACAGAAAGTAGAAGAAACCTTAATTCAACCGACCTTTGTTCTTGACTTTCCCAAAGAAATTTCTCCGCTTGCCAAACCTCATCGTTCAAAACAAGGATTAGTCGAACGGTTTGAGTTGTATATCGGCGGACGGGAATTAGCCAATAGTTTTTCTGAATTAACTGATCCCATTGATCAACGGGAACGGTTGGAATTGCAAGCCGCGAAAAAAGCAGCCGGTGATTTAGAAGCCCATAATGTTGATGAAGATTTCTTGACCGCCTTAGAGTATGGAATGCCCCCCACAGGAGGCTTAGGAATTGGCATCGATCGCGTGGTCATGTTATTGACTGATTCTCCCAGCATTCGGGATGTTATTGCGTTTCCCTTACTCAAAAGTGCCAGTAACATTAGCCAGGAGTCAGAGGAAGAAACTTAATTCTAGAAGAGTGGGCATTGCCCACCCGATCAATTGTCTTAATTGGTTTGAGTTAGAGTTCCTTTGCCTTTGACACAATCAAGCATTCTGACAGTAGCGGCAGCGGCATAGTTCCGTTTTGCCGGTTGATCCGGGGCAAAATTCGTGCCAGTTTCCCCTAAGGGAGAAGCCACCCCACAATAGGAAGACATCTGGCTAATGAGATTTGCTGCCCAATGATTGCTGATATCGCTAAAGTCTGTAGCAGTTTGGGTGTTAGGAAGTTCTCCAGATTTGCCTAATTGATTGCGTGCATATTCGGCGATTTTATTTTCAACAGCAATTAACTCAGCACGAGTAACCGGTTGTGTCGGGCGGAACGTGCCATCGGGATACCCGCTAACAATCTCATTTTCTTTCGCCCATTGAATTTTCCCGGCACTCCAACGACTGGCTTTCACATCCGGATAAGGGGCAGTGTTGGTTTGATCCCCAACCATGACATTAACCTCAGGAATTGCCTTTAAGGCTTCAATGGCAATGGAAACGAGTTGTTCTCGCGTTAATTTCGCTTCTGGTCGAAAGGTATTATCTTCTTTAAACCCGGAGACAAAGCCCATATTAACGGCAGTTATAATTTCTTCGCGATAGATATCGTTGCGAATATCAGCAAAGGGAAGATCCCCTGCAGTTGACTTCGCTAAATAAATGTGACCAAGGGTTTTATCTTTATAGGTGCGTTTAGCAAAATCCCAATTGGGTTTCAGCTGAATTTTCAGGTAACCCTCAGCCATGCCATTGGTACTCCCAATCACCACTTCTTCCCGTTGATTGTTACGAGGGGTTCCCACTAACTTCAGTTCATTATCGCGTTTAACGACTCGTAAGAGATAATCTAGACCATAATCTTGTCCATTTATGCGAATGGAATAACCGTTACTGTCAGTGGCGCGTCCACAAATTCCCCTAAAATCAAAATTGAGGAGAAGGGGATCAACGACAACGGGATTGGATCCGCTTTCACGCCAACAAGCTCGCTTGTCTGATTTTTGCTCTAGGATCAGCAATTGATAGTTATCGTCTCCAAAAGGCGCAGCTACGGCAATATAGTCTTCCTGGGGAACGTCTTTTGCCCCAAAGTTTTGAGCATTGCTAGGTTGAAAGGTCGCAATTATTGCTAAAGCTGTGGCTGTGGTTAAAGCAGTAAATTGTTTTAAGCGCATAGGTACTGTTTAGAATAGACTCATTATCAAGTAGGATTAGCTTGTTGCTTCCCTCGAATCTCTGTTCAAGGGGAGTCGTGCTGATTGTAACCTGTTTTTATGTTGTTTTTTTCTGTGTTTTGACAATTCTGTTGCTGAAGTCGGGAGTGATGCTATCAGTCCTGATGTTGCAAGGGTTCTCCGAGTATCGCGATCGCGTCTTTGTCATCCTATCACCATGAATCAATTATCGAATAGTTTTACCTTATTTCTCAGTTTGATTGTTGAGGCATTTCCATTCTTATTAATGGGAATTATTTTATCGAGCCTCTTACTACTGTTTATTGATGACACTAAGTTAATTCAATCTCTACCCAAAAATCCCATATTGGGAGCTTTAATGGGGAGCTTAGTTGGTTTTCTGTTTCCTGTCTGTGAATGTGGCAATGTTCCAGTTGCTAGACGTTTACTGTTACAAAGAGTTCCCATTTCTGTAGCAATTGGGTTTTTATTAGCAGCACCTACCATCAACCCCATTGTCATTTGGTCAACTTGGATCGCCTTTCGGGATCAACCAGAGATCGTGGGGTTGCGAGTCTTATTTTCCTTGCTAGTTGCGGTCATTATTAGTTGTATTTTTAGCGTCCAAAAAGATGTCAAAGAAATTTTACAACCAAGCCTAGCAAAACAACTCAAATATCCCCGAAAAAAAACAAATACCAATCAGCCCAGTTTACTACAGTCAGGAACATTTTTACTCAATCAAGGCAATCAAGCTATTCCTTTTGAGACAATTCCGAGGACTTCAAACCAGATTTTTCCTTCGAATCAGTTGCGGTTACAACTGTTTCTGAATAATATTACCCAAGAATTAAGAGAATTAGGAAGTATTTTAATTTTAGGAAGTGGCGTAGCAGCAGGAATACAAACCTTTACGCCTCGTGAATTAATTTTAGGGTTAGGGCAAAGTCCAGTTAGTTCCATCTTAGTAATGATGCTCCTTGGAGGTTTAATTTCCATTTGTTCTACGGTTGACGCGTTTTTTGCTCTTTCCTTTTCCGCAACATTTACGACCAGCTCCTTACTAGCCTTTCTCGTTTTTGGGCCAATGATTGATTTAAAAAGTGTTGGCTTATTATTATCTGTCTTTAAGCCAAGAATAATTATTTATTTATTTGCTATTTCTGCTCAGTTAATTTTTATATTGACTTTAGGATATTATTATTTATTTACTTAATATAGGCTTGACAAATC